>JAGZAC010000348.1 GCA_018370615.1 Clostridiales bacterium | reverse complement strand
CAGATTTGCGATTTTACCGAATTCACTGTCCATACCGGTTGATACAACCAGCACACGGCAGGTACCCGCCGCCGCTGACGTGCCGGAAAACACCATGTTTTCCGCTTCCAAATAACTGCATTCCTGTTGTAAAGCATCGCTGCTTTTACGGATAGGATTGCTCTCTCCGGTAAGCGTTGACTGGTCGGCACGGAAATCATTGCTTTGAAGAATTCGGGCGTCGGCGCTGATGCGGTCGCCTTCTTCCAGAACCATAATGTCTCCGGGGACAATTTCTGTTGCCAGTATTTTTTTCTCTTCGCCATCCCGGATTACTCGAGCGTAAGCGGGCAGCATCTTTTGCAGGGCGTTGGTCGCCTTTTCCGCCTTAAATTCCTGAAAAAAGGAGAAAAGGCCATTGATCAGATTGACGCAGAAAATGGCAATCCCCAACTCTAATGCGCCGGAAAGTATTGCCATAACGCCGCCGGCCCACAAAAGCAATGCCATCAAGCTAGTAAAGTTTGCCAAAAACTTTTTCAGCATGCTGGTCTGCTTCTTTTGCGCTAATTCATTTTTTCCGTATTGTTCTAAGCGCTTGTCCGCTTCCTCTTGCGAGAGGCCCCGCATATTGGAACCCATCAGGTGACAGGCTTCCGCTGGACTTGTGAAAAGTATTTTTTCTTTTATGTCTGGAGTTTGGCTGTCCATATCGCTTTCACCATAATTCCCTTCATATTGTAAAAAAATGATTCCGGTAATTTGTCCGGAGCCTTGCTAATCAAGAAGACAAACATCCATAAATATAACGTGATCTTGTCGTTCCCAATAAAAAGTGCAATATAATATGGCTCTATTAGGAAATAAAAATACCAATTCTAATCTTTGTTAGTATAAAATCATGAGGAGAAAAAGTCAAGTTAATCCCTTAAGAATTCACAGTTTTTTTACTTTATATAATCCGTGACTTTGTCAAACAAAATCGGAAACACAATAAAGACATACGGCTGGATTTTCTTATCAATCATGTTTCCGGTAACTTTGTAGAAATGGTTTTATGGTGGATAAAAAGTTGTATGAAGCAGACGCCAGCAGAATTAGACCGCTATTTTAGTGCGGTCATTTGTCCAAAAATAATCACTTGGTTGACAATTTCTGTTGCACAAATTCGAATGTTATTTATCTGTCCAACCCACTCCATTTGATTTTCCGCCTTTAGCCGCTCGGTCACACCCTCGTGCTCTGCCATCTGCTTTACCAACCGAAGAAACATATTCTCTGCCCGCTCATCAATATCAACAAGATAGCTATTCAGTTTGCCGCTTGTGAGAAGATTAGCGTATGTAATCCTATGGCATTCTTTCAGATACCGTAAATGCCGTTGCCCCCATACTCCAATAGGTCTTGTTTCTTTTTCGGTGGGTAAGACGAGATTTGGCAAATAGCAATCGCCTTGCTGAGTATATGTGCCGCCCATCTGCTCAAATATTGTTTTTTCCATAACCTTAAACCTCCGCCATCTTTATCTTGAATTTCTTAATAGGTGCGTTGACTACTTTGATTAGAACATCATCTACTGCGTCCGTATATCTGTCTTGTGCAAGTAATTTGTTCCGCAGCGCATTAAGAGCATTTAGAATAATTCTCCGTTCACTTTCATCAATCGCTATGTAATATTTTTGATTTCGCATATCTGCTTACCTCCCTCGCCTACATTGTAGCAAGGAAGTTTTTGCTTGACGAATGTGCGATAAAGCATTTTTGCCTTCTACGCTGTCTCTTGCCTTTGCTATTGCCCGTAAAGTATATTTCAATGTTGTTTTAAATTACTGCCTTATGTGGCGTTAGCATACTTGTCTCTCCTTTTTTATCTCAATAAACGAGCCCTTCCGATTGTGGAGGGGCTTAACCATATCCCACGGCTCTTACAGCCACGCATCGCCGTGCTCAGTCCGTTTCCCCGTACAGGGAAACGTTTCCCTTCAGTTCCCGGTCGTGGCGCAGGGCGGTTTTAGCGGCCTGTGTGATCTCCGTCAGTATGCGGACTTCATATTCCGAGCAATCCTCCAGCAGTTGCTGCATGTGCTTCTCAAATACCGGCTTGGTATGTACCACGTTGTCGCACAGCAGATCGTCCGCCGAAACGTTCAGGGCATTGGCTATGCGGATCAGGGAGGGGAGGCTCAGCTTGGAATGACCGCATTCGATATTGCTGATGTGGGTGACGGACAGATCCGTCAGTTCCGCCAGCTTTTCCTGGGTGATATGCGACCGGATGCATTCCGCTTTCACGCGTGCGCCAATGGCGACGTAATCCACCGTCATACACATATCCCCCCCTTATTTATAGGTATTGTATTTCCTGCCAAAACCCGGCATAATGATCTATGTGAAAAGTTCTTTCATATACTTTATGTTTGCACAAAAAATCCGGAAGATTTTGGGCCGAGTTCATAAAAGCGCACAGGCTTCCCCCACGCGCTTACCGGTCAGATGCGATTGATTCTTCGTCCTCATCCTTTCCTTCATCGAAGGAATAACTATTGAGCGGCTCGAAGTGCAGAAACTCCGCCACCGTCATATTGAAAGCTATTGCTATTTTGTGAAGTGTGATAATCTGGGGGTTGAAAGACCGACCGTTGATAATGTTATCCACAGTGGAATGCTTTAGTCCGCTTTGATAGGCCAATTCGGTGATGGTATAGCCCCATTGAGAACACAGGGAGCGAATGTGGTCAATAAGGATTTGCGTATATTCCACATTCATACCGATTCCCCTTGCTATTTTCCAAAACGCCTATATATAGGCTCTGGCAATAACGCGAGGAAGTGAGAATATGGCAATTTGCGCCTTTCTTGAGCACTGGAATCTGTTGGAAAAGGTTTTTTGGCGCCTTGAGACAGGCGCCGGATACCGCGCCGCCCTGCCGCCCCCCGTAGGGGGCGGC
>JAGZAC010000015.1 GCA_018370615.1 Clostridiales bacterium | reverse complement strand
TGGGCACCCTTTAACGAGGGCAAGCGCAATTTCTTCCGAGATCCGATTCTCACGGAAATCGGGGAGAAGTATCATAAAACAGCCGCGCAGGTCGCCCTTCGCTGGAATCTGCAGCGCGGCGTAGTTGTAATTCCAAAAACAGTCCACGAGGACAGAATGCGCCAGAACTTTGAAGTATTTGATTTCACACTTTCAGAAGAAGATATGGAAAAGATTCGGACGATGGACATCGGTCACAGTGAAATTGTCGATCATTTTGACCCGGAGTGGATTAAAATGCTCCATAGTTGGTGAGATAAGGGGATTGTCAAAAAACAATCCCCCAGACTCCGCATACGCGGAGCCAGCCCCCTTTACACAAGGGGGCCTTTTATATTACCTAATATTGAATACCTTCAGAGAGACCAAAGCACCTCCACGCAAAGGGGCCTTCTATATTACCTAATACCGACATACTCCCGGAGAGGCACAGCACCTCTCCGCGAGGGGGTCTTTATTAAACTTTTAGCCTCCCCTGTGTAGGGGGAGGTGTCGCAACTATGTTGCGACGGAGGGGTTGTTACAGGAGAACAATCCCCTAGCTTTTGCACACGTAAAAACATGGCCCCCGGAGTCGCTTTGCGCCTCCCCACAAGGGGGCGTTTTTCGGCTTTCAAAAGCCTCCCCCCGCTAGTGGCCTATTATTTGAGAACGTGCATTTCTTCCACAAGGTACCGTCTTTCATAGCCTCCCCTTTTTTACGAAGGGGAGGTGGCAGCGTAGCTGCCGGAGGGGTTAATATAATAAGGAGGCGCCGGCGCCTCCTTTTGTCTTTGGCTCCGCTTACAGCAGTGCCTCTTCTTTTGAAATTTTTCTTGGAAAATATATGTATTTGTGGTATACTGATAAAAAGATATCTGTGAAAGGGGAGAAACCTGTGAAAAAATATCTTGCCATTGATCTCGGCGCCTCCAGCGGGCGGGGTATCCTTGGAACCATTGCAGAAAACAAACTGACATTGCGGGAGCAGCATCGGTTTTCCAACGACCCAGTAGAAACGCCTGCAGGCTTTTTTTGGGACACCCTGCGGCTCCTTTTTGAAATAAAAGCCTCTATTGCAAAGTGTGCTGCCGACGGCGGCCTGGACTCTATTGGAATTGACACCTGGGGGGTAGATTATGGATATATCGATCCCGCCGGCGCAATGCTGTCTCCCTCTTATCAGTACAGAGATTTGCGGACGACTCCTATGATTGACCAGGTATATGGGAAAATTCCTTACGACGTCCTTTACAAAATCACCGGAATCGAATCCATGTCCTTTAATACGATTTTCCAGCTGGAAGCAGATCTGGCAAGCCGCCCCTGGCTGCTGGATGTCGCGGATAAGCTGCTGCTTACCCCGGATCTTTTGGGGTATTTTCTAACGGGAAATATGGCGGCAGAATATACCATTGCCTCTACTACTGCACTCTTGAACGCCGCCACGAAGACATATGACAGGCAGGTGCTGGATATCCTCGGCATCAGAGAGGATTTGTTCCCGCCTGTGGTCATGCCGGGACATGTTCTCGGGCGACTGCATGAAAAAATCGATGGAGACACGGGAAACACAGGCGCGACAGTGATCAATGTCTGCAGTCACGATACCGCCAGCGCGGTGCTGGCAGTGCCTGCAGAAAAAGAGGACTTCCTTTACATATCCAGCGGCACCTGGTCCCTGATGGGAATTGAATCTGACAAGCCGCTGATTACGCCTCTCTCGCAAAAATACAGCTTTACCAATGAAGGAGGCGCCTTCGGTAAAATCAATATAATGAAAAATATCATGGGCCTGTGGCTCATCCAGGAATCCCGCAGACAGTGGCGGCGGGAAGGGAAGGAATACAGCTTTGACGAAATGTCTGCCGCGGCTCTTGCCGCTGCGCCTTTCCGTTCGCTGATTGATCCGGACGATACAGCCTTTTCTCCTGCCGGAGACATGCCCGAACGCATTCGAGAGTACTGCAGAAAAACGGGACAGCCGATTCCGGAGGATATGGGCGCTGTTGTGCGCTGCATTTTTGAAAGTCTCGCACTGCGGTATCGCTGGACTGCAGAGAAGCTGGAGGAGCTTTCCGGCAAAAAGTACAGTACCATCAACATTGTCGGCGGCGGCACCAAGGATAGTCTCCTGTGCCAGTTTACCGCGGACGGCACCGGTAGAACGGTCCATGCCGGCCCGGTCGAGGCTACTGCCATCGGCAATATTATGATGCAGGCATATGCGGCAGGGGGAGTAAGCTCCTGCGAGGAGATCCGCCGAATCGTGCGAGATTCTTTCGACGTAAAAACATATACTCCGAATGCCTCTGCGCAGGCAGAGTGGGAGGAGGCATACACTCGTTTCTGTAAACTGATTGAAAAATCATAAATACTACCGCGCAGCCACGCAGGTTATATATACCGAAAAAAATGTAGGCCTTCCGACAAATTCTTGTGCAAGCTGTAGAAATTCATTTCTTGGGCAAAAACCATTTTAAAAAAACGTGGGAATCTGTTTCCATTTTCCTTATTTTATGGTATACTATCTTTGTATTTCTGCCTTGCGGCAGCGGAGCACTGGATAATTTTTTGGATTAAAAATAAAGGACGGTGTAAAATGGAAAGCTTGTATGGTGAACTGGGCGTTATTGGAATGCGCGGCTGTGAGGGCTTCGTTTCCCAGGTGGACGCGTATCTGCGGGAATGGAGAAGGCATGACAGTGATCAGGAATTTATCATGCGTGCCGACTGTCCCCGCTTCGGATCCGGAGAAGCCAAAGCGCTTCTTCACGAATCTGCCAGAGGCCATGATGTGTATATCATTTCTGACTGCTTCAACTACTCGGAAAAGTACAAAATGCATGGAATGATGGTTCCCATGAGTCCGGACGACCACTTTGCAGACCTGAAACGGGTAATCGCTGCCATTGCCGGCAAGGCGACCCGTGTATCCGTGATCATGCCGATGCTGTACGAAGGCCGGCAGCACCGAAGAGCTTCCCGCGAATCCCTGGACTGCGCTCTGGCCCTTCAGGACCTTGTAAATATGGGCGTTTCCAATATCGTCACCTTTGATGCCCACGATCCAAGAGTGCAGAATGCCATTCCGCTCCACGGGTTTGACAATATTCGCCCCTCGTATCAGATGCTGAAAGCTCTTGTGCGGGTGTATCCGGATATATCCCTGTCCAAGGATGATATTATGTTTATTTCTCCGGATGAAGGCGCCATGTCCCGCAGCATGTACTATTCCTCCGTTATGGGTGTGGAAATGGGCATGTTTTACAAGCGAAGAAATTATTCCATTATTATAGATGGGAAAAACCCCATTGAGGCCCACGAATACCTGGGAAAAAGCGTGGCGGGAAAGGACGTTATCGTTGTTGACGATATGATTTCCTCCGGAGATTCTATTCTGGATGTATCTGAGCAGCTCAAAGAAAAGGGCGCCAGAAGAGTATTTTTGTTTACCACCTTCGGCCTGTTTGTTTCCGGCCCCGAGGTATTCGACAAGGCATATGAAAAAGGTATTTTCAACAAGGTATTTACCACAAACCTAATTTATACCAGCCCAGAGGTCACCTCTCGGGAATGGCACGAAAGCGTCAATATGTGCAAATACGTGGCATATATTATCGATACGCTCAACCACAACCAGTCTATATCCTCTCTGCTGGATCCTGTCACCAGAATACATAAGATTATGGATAAACAGGCTGCAAAGGCTGCACAGCAGCTGAGTATTTCCGAAAAATAAACCAAGAAAGGATTCGGCAACGATGCTGACATTCAAAAAAAACATATCCGAAATCCTTGCACATACGATTGCCGATCAGTTTGGATCGGCAATCCTTACGGCAGGAGAAATTTGCTCCATGCTGGAGTATCCTCCGGACAGCGCAATGGGGGATCTGGCGCTCCCTTGCTTTAAGCTGAGCAAGGTATTGAAGGCGGCACCCCCGAAAATTGCCCAGTCTCTGTCCGGCGCTTTTTCCGGTCATGAAGACCTCTGCAGCGCGGAAGTCCAGGGCGGGTACTTAAATATTCGTATTTCCCCAGTATATTTGACTCAGTCCGTTCTTGCAAAAATCGAAAAGGACGGGGAAATGTTCGGTTCCAGCAGCGAAGGAGAAGGGAAAACCGTTGTTCTGGATTACGCCTCCCCCAATATTGCAAAACCCTTTCACATCGGCCATTTGGGGACAACAGTGATTGGGCATTCCTTGAAGCTGCTTCACCAGTTTGCAGGATATAAATGTGTAGGAATCAATCATTTGGGCGACTGGGGCACCCAGTTTGGCAAACTGATTGTGGCATACCGCAAGTGGGGAAGCCGGGAAAAAGTCGAATCCGGCGGAATCGATACACTTGTCGAATTGTATGTAAAATTTCATGCCGAAGCCGAAAAAGACGACAGCCTGAACCAGGCAGCCAGGGATGAATTCAAAAAGCTGGAGGATGGGGATCCAGATAGCACCGCCCTTTGGAAATGGTTTATCGATATTTCCAACCGGGAATATGAGATAACATTTCGCCAATTGGGAATTACCTTTGATAGTTACGCGGGAGAAAGCTTTTATACTGACAAAATGCCGGAACAGATAGAAAGGCTCCGGGAGAAAAACCTTTTAGTGGTTGATAACGGCGCTTCTATGGTAGATCTTTCCGCGTATAACATGCCCCCTTGTTTGATTTTGAAAAGCGATGGCAGCACACTGTATCCCACCAGGGATATTGCCGCGGCAGTATACAGAAAACGCACTTACGATTTTGATAAGTGTATTTATGTCACTTCCGCAGGACAAAGCCTGCATTTTGCTCAGTGGTTCAAAGTGGTAGAATTGATGGGATACGACTGGTATAACCAGCTTGTTCATGTGCCTTATGGCACCGTAAGCATCGGAGGGGAAAAGCTGGCTACCCGTACCGGCAACGTAGTGCTGCTGAAAGATCTGTTTGCCCAGGCCATTGATAAAGTGCGTGGGCGCATCGAAGAAAAAAATCCCGGACTTGCAGACAAGGATGCGGTAGCTGAGGCAGTAGGCGTGGGCGCAGTTGTGTTCCATTACCTCTACAACAGCCGAATCAAGGACATTAATTTTGTTATGGAGGATGCCCTCAGCTTTGAGGGAAATACAGGCCCGTATGCCCAGTATACCTATGCTCGGACCTGCAGCGTATTGGAAAAGGCGGGAGAAATTCCAAATGCAGCGGGGAAAATCACCGCACCGGAGGAAGCAGAAGTATTGAAGATTCTGTCACGGTTCCCGGAGAAAGTACAGACAGCCCTTGGGGAATACGAGCCCTCCGTAATCACTCGGTATGCCATTGATTTGTGTACCGCTTTCAATCGGTTTTATCATAACTGCCCGATCCTCTCTGCAGAGGATGCAGATGTTCGCGCAACCCGACTGCGGATTACCAGAGCAAGCGGTACCGTGATTAAGACTGCGCTGCGGCTTATTTGCCTGCGCACCCCGGAGAAAATATAATCGAAGATATATCGAATTTGTCGCACCCAGCGACTGAATGGAGAGTTTTATGTCAGGACACAGCAAATGGAGCAATATTAAAAACAAAAAAGAGAAGACCGACGCCCAGCGGGGAAAAATCTTCACAAAAATCGGCAAGGAAATTGCGATTGCCGTACGTGCCGGCGGACCGGACCCCGCGTCCAACAATAAGCTGCGGGACGCGATTGCAAAGGCAAAGGCCAACAATGTACCCACCGACAACATTGAACGCGCCATCAAAAAGGCATCCGGAGCCGACGCTGTAAGTTATGAGGAGATCACCTACGAGGGGTACGGTCCTTCCGGCGTTGCAGTGATCGTCACGACTGCAACCGACAATAGAAACCGCACCGGCGGGGAAGTACGCCATTTCTTTGACAAATACGGCGGAAATCTGGGGCAGAGCGGCTGTGTGTCCTTCATGTTTGATGACAAGGGTGTCATTATCATCGAAAAAGATGACAGCATTGACGAAGATGCGCTGATGGAGACTGCCCTGGAAGCAGGGGCCGAGGATTTTGCAGCAGACGGCGATGTATATGAAATCTACACAGAGGTTTCCGACCTGGCCGATGTGCGCGATGCACTGAGTGGGGCAGGCTATACGGTCCTTTCCGCAGAAGCGGACAAGATCCCTCAAAACTATGTTACGCTGACCACAGAAGAGGATATTAAAAATATGAATCTTCTTTTGGAGCATTTGGACGACAACGACGACGTACAGAACGTATATCACAATTGGGAAAACTGCGACTGAGCGTCGCGGAATGGGAGTGTCTGGTTATGTATGAAATATCCTTCCCCGGCCTTGGGATCGGTGAATTTACCATTCACAGCGTTGCTTTTACCCTGTTTGGCAAGGATATTATGTGGTACGGGATTCTAATTTGCATCGGCATGATTCTGGCATATCTGTATGCCTATTCCCGGGCAAAATTCGAAGGAATCAAAACGGATGATTTGCTGGATCTAGGCTTTTTTGTGATTCTATTCGGAATCGTAGGCGCAAGACTGTACTATGTCATTTTTTCCTCCGACAGCTACATCGCCACAGGCGGCACTTTCTGGGAAAATATATGGGATACCATTGTCAACGTGGCGTCTATTTGGAAGGGCGGACTTGCGATCTTCGGCGGCATCATTGCCGGATTTATTACGGCGCTGGTGGTGGCGAGAATCAAAAAAATTCATTTCCCCGTTCTTTTGGATATTCTCGCTCCTTCTGTCATGATCGGTCAGATCATCGGCCGCTGGGGGAATTTCATGAATGGGGAAGCCCATGGGGGAGAGACCACCCTCCCGTGGCGCATGTCCATCAGGCGCATTTATGCAGACGGATCCTATGGTTCAGTTATGGAGGTACACCCTACATTTCTTTATGAGTCCCTGTGGAATCTCATTGGATTTATTCTGATTGCAATATTTTATAAGAAAAAGAAGTTCAATGGACAGGTATTCTACTTTTATATGATTTGGTACGGCTTGGGACGTGCGTTGATTGAGGGACTGCGTACAGACAGCCTGTATATCGCAAACCTTCGGGTTTCCCAGGTTCTGGCCGCTTTAGTATGTATCGCCGGCATTGTCTTGATGACGGTAAATATTTTAAAATACAAAAGCAGAAAAAAGCTTGCCACCGAAGGGGGAGCCGAGGACGCAGTATTGTCAGAGGCAGAAGCTGTCGATACTGTTCCAGTCTTAGAAACCACTGAAGAAGTGCAGGAAAAAAAAGATAATACGAATATTACTCAAGGAGACATAAAAGATGGCGGCAAAGATCATTGACGGAAAAAAGATTGCGGGTCTTACTCGGGCGGATATTGCAGCCAGAGCGGCACAGCTGGAAAAAGAATATGGTGTAAAGCCGGGACTTGCTGTGATTATTGTGGGAGACGATCCTGCCTCTCAGGTATATGTGCGCAACAAGAAAAAGGCCTGCGAAGAAGCGGGAATGTACTCTGTTGTAATCGAAATGCCGGAAAATACAACCCAGGAAGCGCTGATGGAACAGATCGAGCAGCTAAAGGGAGACGACAAAATCCACGGAATCCTGGTGCAGCTTCCTCTGCCGAAACATTTAAATGAGGAAGCCGTTATTGCCGCAATTCCCCCGGAAAAGGATGTTGATGCGTTTCATCCCATCAACACCGGCAAAATTATGATTGGCAACTACGATTTTCTTCCTTGTACCCCCGCCGGCGTGATGAAGCTATTGGAATACGAGGGTATTGAAATATCCGGCAAGGAATGTGTCGTTGTGGGCAGAAGCAATATTGTAGGCAAGCCCCAGGCTATGCTGCTTCTTCATGCAAACGGAACTGTCACCATATGTCATTCCAAAACAAAGAATCTGGCGGAGATTACCCGCAGGGCGGATATTCTTGTAGTGGCCATTGGGAAGGCCAACTTCATTACAGGAGATATGATAAAGCCCGGGGCCGTGGTGATTGACGTGGGCATGAACCGGCCGCAGGGCGGGAAGCTTTGCGGAGATGTAGATTTTGCATCCTGCAGCGCAGTAGCAGGAGCCATTACACCTGTACCCGGCGGGGTAGGACCTATGACCATCACTATGCTGCTGGAGAACACCCTTACCGCTGCGAAAAAAGCAGCAAGCAAAAAATTGTAAAAGCCCTTGACATTTCCTGTGGAAATGTGGTATGATATAAACTGCCGCATGGTATGGGTTTCAATAGCATATCTGCTAACCCGATCCAGCGAGACATGTATGAAAGAGAGGTGCTTTTCGTGTACGCAGTAATTGAAACCGGCGGAAAGCAGTATAAGGTCAGCGAAGGAGATGTAATCTTCGTTGAAAAACTGGCAGCAGAGGAAGGCTCTGACATTGCATTTGACAAGGTTCTGGTATGTGGAGACGGCAGCAACGTAAAGGTGGGTTCTCCCATGCTGGACAGTGCAAAGGTAACTGGAAAAGTAATGAAAAACGGCAAAGGAAAGAAGATTACCGTTCTCACCTACAAGCCCAAGAAAAACGAAAAGAGAAAAATGGGCCACCGTCAGCCGTATACCAAAGTCGAAATTGTAAAAATCGAGGCGTAAGTGTGTCGATATGACCCATATAAAGTTCTTTCGAAGAAACGGGTTTTATTACGGTTTTGAAGAAACCGGTCATACGGGGTTTGGAGAATCCGGGGACGACGTGCTCTGCGCGGCGCTTTCCGCAATGACCATGCTGATTATCAATACGATCGAAATTTCCTATGCAGCGGATGTTGAATATAACGTCAACGAAGGCGCTACAACAATTTCCGTAAAAGCCATGGCTGCGCTGCCGGAATATGCGGAGGATGAAAAAAAGCAGTATGCCATTTCCGGTCTATTTCAAGGGTACTTTTTCCAGCTCAATGACCTGGTGGAAGAATATTACGAATTTTTAGAGGTTGAAGAGGTTGACGACTGACCGCCTCAATATTACATGGAGGGATAAATCATGCTTAGAATCAGTTTGCAGTTTTTTGCACATAAGAAAGGTGTAGGCTCTACCAAAAACGGCAGAGACAGTGAGTCCAAGCGCCTTGGCGTCAAGAAATCTGACGGACAGGCAGTGACCGCAGGAAACATCATTATTCGTCAGCGGGGAACGCACATTCATCCCGGCAACAATGTCGGCCGTGGAACAGATGATACTCTGTTTGCACTGATTGACGGCAGAGTAAAATTTGAGCATATAAAGGGCGGCAGAAAGCGCGTCAGTGTATATGCTGCAGAGTAAGAAGGGCAATAGGGAAGGGAGTGCCGCTGCACTCCCTTTTTCTTTAATATTTTTGCTTTTTAATTGAGAAAAATTCTTTTGCTATTGCAATTGAACGATGTTTATGATACGATAATACGAACAGGAGTTTTGGGAGATTTAAACTATGCGTATCAAAATATGGGGAATTATTGCCGCATCGGTATTGCTGCTTACCTCCTGCGCTGTCCGTTCCACTGGCGGCGCTGAAAACACCACCGCCGATGAAACAACTGCAGAATTGCAAAACACGGAAACGACTGTCCAGGAGACGACCGAACCGCAGGAAGATATTACCCGTACGCTGTCTTTTTTGGGCTGCGGCGACAATATTATCTACTACGGCACCTATCGGGATGCGGCAAGCCAGGCAATACCGGGCGGGCGCACCTATAACTTTGCGCCGATTTATGACAATGTGCGGGATATTATTTCCGCCGCTGATATTGCCTTTATTAATCAGGAAACGCCTGTCTCCCAAAGCTATGAGCTAAGTTCCTACCCGGATTTCAACAGTCCGGTAGACCTCACTTTTGATGTTGTGGATGCGGGATTTGACATTATCAATCTTGCCAACAATCATATGCTGGACAAAGGCGCCCTGGGCCTAAAGGAATCCTATGAAAACTGGAACGCCAGAGGCGTGACTGTCATCGGCTGCTACGAGGAGCAGGAAAGCGGGAAATATATTACCTATTATGAAAAAAACGATATCCGTATCGCATTCCTCTCCTATACATACGGTACGAACCTCAACAGCGATCCTGCCGAATATGGTCTGTATGCTTCTTACCTCAAATATGCAGACCTGGAAGGGGAAATCACTGAGGCTAGAGAGAATGCCGATTTTGTCATCGTCAGCGTACACTGGGGTCAGGAGGGAAGCCTCACCCCCAGCGAGGAGCAGAAAAGCTATGCACAGAAGATGGCAGACTGGGGTGCAGATGTGATTTTGGGCCATCATCCCCATGTACTGCAGCCTATCGAAGAAATTCAGCGCCAGGACGGGGGAACTACCCTGTGCGTATATTCTCTGGGCAACTTTGTACACGAGCAGGCCCAGTACATCAATGTTGTCGGCGGAATAGTTACCTTCGATATTACAAAAACAAATGACGAGCGTGCTACATGGAGCAATGTGGAATTTACGCCTACGGTGTGTCATTATCCCGGGAATTTTTATGGAAACAAAGTATATCTTTTAAAAGATTATACAGAAGCTCTTGCAAATCAGCATGCCGTACGCACCTATTACAACAACCCTATCTCTCTTTCTGCATTGCAGGAGCTTGTTACAAATACGATTGACAGCAAATACCTTACAGCGTATTTGCAGTAAAGGAACGGTCTGGATATGCCACAAGATTGGAAGCAACAGTATCTGAATGATGAAAGACAGCAGCAGGAAGCCAGGCGAGCGAAGCTGGCAAAGCTGGACTTAGATATAAATCCTGAGAACAAATCAAAATCTGCAGCGAACCCTATGCGGCCCCCGCTGCAAAGAAGGGAAGCGCCGCGGCCTGTGCAGCGCCAGTCTGCAGAAAATACGGCTTCCCCAGGTGTTCGTACAGCGCAGCCTCCACGGAATCGAACCTCACAGACACCGGCACGCACGCCTGTAAAGGAAGTGTCAGTCCCTCAGCCGGCGCCGGCAGGTGTACGTCCCAAGCCACTGCCTTCTGAAGCTGTGCCTATTGTAAAAGTCTCGAAAAGAAAAGTCCCGGTAGGTCGATATATTGCCAGGGGTGCAGCAGTGCTTTTTACTGCAATATTTTTGGTGGTATATGCGGTCTTCGCCCTGTGCCTTGTAATTGCGAAGGGCCCCAGCGAGTCTGCAAGAAATCTGGCGGTTCAATCCGCGCTTCAGGCCAGCGCGACCAAATGGGTGCCAGGCCTGTTTTTGGACGATGAAACTATAGCAGAAATCAAAGAGGCGGAAAACGCCGTCATTCAGGATGTAGTATCACTGGATGATTACGTAACCAGTGACGAGTCCTCCGATACGGACACTCCCGAAGACCCATGGGCAAATGCAATCGACGGAATGCTGTATGAAACTGTCAGTGGGTCTACATACAAGGCATATGTGCTTTTAGTAAAGGATCCTGCCCGGGTTTTTGTAGGCACCTCCTCATCGGATTACAAAAATGCAACCGCAGGCATCAATATTTTCAAAGCTGCGGAAAAATATAATGCTGTCGCCGGTATCAATGCGGGAGAATTCGCAGACGCCGGCGGCGTAGGCACCGGATATGCTCCGATCGGCTTGACATATTCTCAGGGAGAATGCGTTTGGAACGACGGTGCAAAACGCACATTTATCGGATTTAACAAGGAAAATCAGTTGATTGTCCGAGAGTCCATGACAAAAGCAGAGGCTGATGCCCTTGGCATCCGAGATGCAGTTTCTTTTCAAACTGGGAATACGCTGATAGAGAAAGACGGGGAAAACGTTGTCCTGTATTACGCGGAGGGCAATACAGGTACAGCACAGCGGACGGCGATCGGGCAGCGTGCCGACGGTACGGTAATCCTCATCTGTACCGACGGACGCACTGCCAGCAGCCTAGGCGCCACTCACAACGATATGATCGATATGATGGTATCTTACGGGGCTGTCTCCGCAGGCATGCTGGATGGCGGTTCTTCCTCCATGATGTATTACAGGGATTATTACAACAAATATGAAACGGATACCAGCCGGCTGGATGAGTACCAGCTACAGGGCCTCGTCAATAAGTATAAGGCGTTTACAACGCCGAGACGAATGCCTACGTTTTTCCTGGTATCCGGAGAATCCTGATGGGAGCAGTTATGACACAAAGTGAAGCAATTCTGAAAAAGCGAAAAAAGATCCCATTATTTTGGAAAATCTATATCGGCATTGTTGTCGTGCTGCTGCTCTTGATTCACGGTGCCCTGGTGTGGGTATATGGTTTCTTGAAGGACTACGAGGCGGCACAGCACGTTCATGTGTCAGAAGAAATTTTCAATACATATTTTGCGGATTTCTCTCCAGAAGAATATCTGGAGCTTTGCAATGACACTGCTACAAAGTACGAAACTAAAGAGAATTTGACTGCATATTTGGACACACTTACAAAGGATGCTGAAATTACATACCACAGTGTATCCACTGGAATGCAGGATACGCTTCAGTATGTGGTGCGTGCCGGCGATACAAAATTTGCTTCCTTCACTCTGGAAGAAGATACGGAAAGTGACAGCAGATTTACCCAGTATAAGCCGGGAAATTTTGCATTATACACAGATGCAAAAACAAAAGTGGATGTAGAAATTCCAACGGGGTATACTTTATATTTGAACGGAGTTGAAGTTACGCGGGAATATATTACGGAGGAAGGAATCCCGACCCCCTCCTGTGACCATATGCCGGAAGGTGTAAATGGAATCACGCTGGAAAAATATCGGGTGACAGGATTTATACAGCCGCCGACCGTGGAAGTGCACAGCCCCAATGGGGAAGCTGCCGTAGTCACAGAGACGGGAACTGGCTCTTACAAAGCCTCTGTTGTATCTGACGCGCAGCTAGCCGACCAGTACAGCGATTGGTTTATTGAAGCTGCTACAAAATATGCAATTTACATGCAGTATGATTCCAGAGTCGCCGCCATGCAGTTCAGCAGCATAGCGCCGTATTTTGATCCGGATTCCAAGCTATATGAGGATATCCGTACGGTGGAAAATGGCTTTGTAATTGAGTATGATCAATATGAAATCAAAGATGAAAAAGCCTTTGACTTTATCCGGTACGATGACAACACCTTTTCCTGCAGGGTAACACTCACACATATTCTGTATCGGCGCGGAATGGACGACTATGTAGATCACCCAGACATTACCTTTTATGCCCGTCGAAGCGGCGATAAGATTCTCATTTATGATATGGACAGCAATTAAATGCATTTGGAGGCGCTATGGTACCTTACTTTCCGGAGTTTATTCAA
>JAGZAC010000347.1 GCA_018370615.1 Clostridiales bacterium | reverse complement strand
ACTGGTTGCTGAATATAAGGGTAATATCGCAGGATATATAAATGTGTATCCAAATTCTAAATGGGGCGCATTTGCCAATCAAGGTTACCCAGAAATTGTAGACTTTGGCGTATTGGAAAAATATCGCAGGAATGGAATAGGAAGTAAATTGATGGATATAGCAGAGCAAATATCTGCTGAATATGCCGATATTGTTTATCTTGGAGTAGGTATGCACAGCGGATATGGAACTGCACAGCGAATGTATGTGAAACGCGGGTATATTCCTGATGGTACCGGTGTTTGGTATGGCGATACGGTTTGCGAACAATATGCCGATTGTAAAAATGACGATGATTTGATTCTTTATTTATCAAAGAAGCTGCGGAATAGATAACGACACAGGCCTTTCGTCAACGGTTCTGATAACCAGCAACGGATTTGTTAGGGAGATAAATCCACTGCTTGACGGCTTTTCTTTTTCAGGCAGTCTGGCCGCAGCTTCTGTGAATACCAATGAAATAGAAAAATGAAACGCCCTCGACGATTAATTGGCGGGTGTGCCCCTCTTCCCCACATTTCCATCGGAAGCGCATGGCTGTTCTCGGACAATACCACCTTCTGCTTTGCCGATGGTGAGCAGGTGCGGCTCCTAATAAGCCTGCTTCCGTTATTAAAATAAGGCGGCTACGGCTGCATTGGGGACGTTGCACTTGATATGGTGAAATGCATATACATTTCAAAAGTACCCGCTGAGGAAATTTTTTCTCAGCGGGTACTAGGTTATAGCCACTTTTTTGTCTCACATTTCTTTTCCCATATACATTTTTCCCTGAAAAGGAGTTTTGAGGTAGCCTGAAATTCACTATCGGCACAATGCCATTTCCAGCTGCTGGCAGATAAATTGCTCCGCATCTTTGCACATGGCCAATTGTTGGTCATTCTTTCTAGGATCTCCGTCCGGATAATCAGGACGGTTCACTTCCACGAAACCATGAAGAGCGTCTTCGTATCGCCGTATAGAGACCGGGACTCCACAGTCAATAAGTTTTTTGGCATATTCCTCTCCCTCCGGCCGCAGCTCATCCGGCCCGCAGGTGATAAAAGCTGCCGGGCAAACTTTGGCCAAGCGCTCTGGCGGAGCCAACAAAGGAGAGGCATAGCAATTTCCAGCGTCTTCATGCTGACAATACAGCGCTACAAACATCCGCATTCCCTCCACTTCTTCAGGAGTACTGTTAGGATTGCGTATAGTGAGGTCTGTCGAAAGGTCTACACAAGGGTAGTCCAGCATTTGCAGCCGCAGGACAGGCCCGTTTCGGTCGGCCGCCATAAGGCTTGCAGCAGCGGCCAAATTTGCGCCTGCACTATGTCCCCCCACCGCCATACGAGTGGGGTCGATACGGTACTCATCTGCATGTTTGGCCATATTGTCCATCAGGTCATACACTTCGTTGACCGCGTAGGGGAAAGGATATTCCGGCGCTTTTTTATAATTGACGTTTACTACGCATATGGGAAGACGGGAGACTAAATCAGCACAGAAGCTGTCCATCAATACTGCGTCGCCCCCAATAAAGCCGCCGCCGTGCATATTAAAAAATACTGGAAGAACGCCATCGGCCTTTCGATAGCATACTGCTTCCACCGGTTCTCCCTGTTCCCGAGAAACAGAAAAACGCAGACCTTGTAGTTCCTTTGCCAGATTCAGTGGACGGCTTTCTTCATGGCCCTTTTTGATTTCCTCTACCATGCGCGCGAATTTCTCCTGCATCACAATCCCTCGTTTCTTTTTCTATTAGTGGTTCAGATTGATTTCCTCTATAAAACTCGATATAATAAGAATATCATGAAGAAAGTATAAAGCGTTAATTTCTTCACTGAATGAAAAAAGCGGAGAGTAAATTCCCGCAGAAAGGAAGATGCTTTGAAAACACCTTGCCGTTATTTTTTACGTCAAATCCTGCCTGTGGACGGCGGTTTTACAGGCCCTATGAGCGACCTGCTGGTATGGGACGGTCAAATTGCTGCCATAAGCCTGGCTGGTCAGCTTGTGTCTCCAGAAGGATGCTTAGAAATCCAAGGGGAGGGGCGTACCTTGCTGCCTGCCTTTGTGGATCTTCATGTGCACTTTCGAGACCCCGGCCTTACTCATAAAGAAGATGTGCGTACTGGATGTGCGGCGGCGGAGGCAGGAGGCTTTTCCCATGTGGTTCCCATGCCTAATACAAAGCCGGTGGCGGATTGTTGTGACCTCCTGTTGGCTATGCAGCAAAAAGCTGACGATTCCCCCGTAACCCTTTGCCCTGCCGGGGCGGTGACCTTGGAGCAGAGAGGAGAGAGGCTTGCTGATTTTGAGTCCTATGCTGCTGCGGGAATCCGGGCGGTGAGCGAGGACGGACGTCCGGTGGAAACCGGCGGGCTCATGCTGGAAGCCCTTAAAAAAGCGGCCTCCCTTGGACTGGTGCTGATGGATCACTGTGAAGACCTTTCTATTGTACAGGGCGGGCGAATGCATTTGGGAGAGGTGAGCCGTCGACTGAATATACCGGGGATGGATCGGGCAAGCGAGGATGCTGTTACCGCCCGAGACGTGGCCCTTGCAGCCGCAGCAGGCGTTCCCGTCCACATCTGCCATGTGAGCACCAAAGGGTCCGTGGCCCTAATTCGGGAGGCAAAAGCCCGCGGCGTTCAGGTAACCTGTGAAACAGCGCCGCACTATCTGTGGTACACCCATGAGAAGTTGGAGAAAATGAATTCCAACTACCGGATGAATCCCCCTCTACGAACGGAAGAGGACCGTCAGGCCCTGATAAGGGGGATTTGCGACGGTACCATTGACGCCATTGCTACGGATCACGCTCCCCATACCCGGGAGGAAAAGGCGGACTTTTTTACTGCCCCCAATGGAGTGGTGGGGTTGGAGACCAGCTTCTCAGCCAGCTATACCAAGTTGGTAAAGACAGGGCAATGCAGTCTTTCCCATTTGGTGAAGCTGATGTCAGAGAATCCCCGGAATATATTAGGCCTTTCAGGAGGCCGTATCCAGCTCGGACAGCCTGCCGATTTGGTGTTGGTGGATTTGGAAAAGCCCTGGCGGGTGGATTCCAATCGTTTTTTTTCAAAAGGCCGTAATACTCCTTTTGAAGGAGAGACTCTCTTTGGAAAAGTAGCGTGTTTATTCACCGCAAAAGGTTACCGGTAAGCGGAGGCTCCCTCTCATATAGCGGAAAGAAAGGGAGCAGGTCAACTTGCACCCCATCTCCTATCGTCATATTTTTATTTCCCGCCTTG
>JAGZAC010000014.1 GCA_018370615.1 Clostridiales bacterium | reverse complement strand
TACATTTCCCATCGGTTGGCGTCGGTAAAATTCTGTGATAACGTGGCTGTTTTCTCTGACGGCAGAATTGTTGAATATGGAACGCATTCCTCACTTTTAAAAAAGAACGGTGTATATGCGCAAATGTTTCATAAGCAAGCCTCATATTATCAGGAGATAAGTGTGACGGAGGTGACGGAATGAAAGAAACGAAAAACAAACATCAATATAAAGAATTGTTTTCAAACCTTTGGTTTGTCATTAAATTCTTTTACCGAGTAAATAAAAAACTGTATTTGGTTCGTGTCCCGCTAATTATTGTTCAAAGCTCGGCGACATTTGTTTCTATTATATTTACAACGCTTATACTGAATGCTCTGTCCATAAATAAGGACTTAAAAACGGCGATTTTCTATTCTATAGCTTTTGCCCTTGCTACGTTTGTCGTAGATGTATTACGCCAGCTTCTTTCCGTTTATGACAGCAAGCAATTGGAAATTACGCAATACAAAAGCAATGGGATTCTTAGTCGTGAAATAATGAAGCTGCCCTATTATCAGCTTGAAGACCCCGTTATGAGAGATTATATTTCTCTAGCAGAAACAAGCAATAATTTCTTTTCCGTTTTTGAATATTTAAACGGTTTTATTAGTGCACTTATCAATGTTCTTGGTTTGAGTGCAATTGTTTTGACCTTTGATCCGATCATTCTTGTCTTTATTGGCGTGGTGGCAGTAGTCAGAATGCTGATCGACGCGAGATCCAGAAAGCTAAAAGCACAGTTCAGAGATGAACACGCGCCCATTGGCAGAAAGATGACGTATCTTACAGACATACTTACCAAGGTGGAGTTTGGCAAGGAATTGCGGGTTAATCATCTTGAGGACTGGTTTTACGATAAGGCAGATAATTATTTTAGAGAACAAGAAGTTCCGCTGAATAAGAAAATGAAAAAAAAGGAGAGAGTCAATTCAGGTCTGTTCAGTATAACCTATTCTTTACAGGAAGGCGTAGTATATATTATTCTTGCGTATATGGTTATATTTAACGGAATGCCTATCGGCAACTTTTCCATGTATCTGCAGAGTGTCAATAATTTTGGTGTGAGTATTATGGGGCTTCTCGGCTGCTTTTCAAATTTGATGTCGGAAGGGTTATATGCGAAAGAATTTAGATATTGCGTCAGCTTTTTCGACAGTATTGAAAAAGATAAATCGGTAAAGACGGTTGAGAATACTGACGATATAAACATAGAGTTTAAAAATGTATTTTTCAAGTATCCAAATACGGACAAAATGATATTAAAGAATATTTCAATCACATTGTCCTCTAAGGAAACACTGTCCATTGTGGGAGTGAACGGTGCAGGAAAAACAACATTTGTCAAATTGCTTTGCAGATTGTACGAGCCTACCGAGGGAGAAATACTTATTAACGGAATTCCCATAAACGAAATTTCGTACGAGCAGTACTATAAGCTTATCGGTGTTGTATTTCAAGATTTCAAGTTGTTTCCATTTTCAGTCCGCGAGAATATAGAGCTGAATACCGAAAGCGACAGAGAAAGGCTTGAAAACAGTATTGAAAAAAGCGGACTAACAAACAAGATCCATTCACTGCCCAGTGGCGCTGATACAATGATATTCAAAGAATTTGACGAAAACGGTATCGAGTTTTCCGGTGGTGAGGGACAAAAAGTGGCGATTGCCAGAGCCTTGTATAAAGACGCGCCGATAATCATACTTGATGAGCCGACAAGTGCCCTTGATCCTATCGCGGAATATGAAATATATCAGCATTTCAACAGCCTTGCCAGTGGCAAAACTACAATTTACATATCTCACCGTCTTTCATCTACGCGTTTTACAGACAAAATTGCAGTTTTTTCTGACGGTGAACTGGCGGAATACGGTAGGCACAGCGACTTGATGGCGATATCAAACGGTATTTATAAGAATATGTTTGAAAGCCAGGCACAATATTATAAATAAAATGAAGATCAAGTATATTCCGTAAAAGAAAATGTCTTGAGAGAACATGGTGCATATTTTTGCTGGACCGGACGATTAGGTTAATGCATAAAGATAATAGCTTATTTAAAAGTTTCATTGATTTTTCGTGATTTTACGTTATATGAGATGTTAGTCATTAGCGTGAGTGGAAGAAGATGCAGATTTAGTACATAAACTCAGGGGAAACAAACGAATTTTCCGTATTGTACAATGGTAGGTAGTGTCAAGTGTTTTGTGCAAAAGGGTTTGCAGACTTTATAGAGTTAATAAAAACAGTCAATTAGCTATAAAGGCGGCTGCTAAGTGCATCTCGTGTATTTCTTGTGCCCCTGGGTACTGGACTGGACAATGGCGTAGCCTCTTAAATAAGCTCACCTACCAGTTTGCCCTGTCTTCTTTCATGCCGTTGGCATCCCTTAAAACTTTTCGCAGGATTCATCTTCATTGATTGCTATCGTCACCAGACTTGGACAAGGTTCGTCTTCTCCTTTTGAAAGTTTTATGTTGCAACTTCATTCTACCAGAAACTTCAAACTTTGTCTTTTTCATCTTTTTGCGAACCTTATTCTAAACCTATACCGTTTTGCTCTTTATAATTTTATCAATGTACACACAAAAATCTTTTGGAGTTATAAATAAATTTGATGTTAAACTCCTATCGTCAAATTCAAAATCATAAGTTTCTTCCAATTCAACTATTATTCTTATAAATGCTATGGAGTCCATATCATTTTCATGCAAATTATCGTGTAAATTAATTCTGCCTTTCTTCGATATAATTCTGTTATTAATTATTGAAAGTATTTCTTCATATAATTTTTCCATAGTTTTACCTCCTATAAAATTTATAACTTTGAGAATTATAATGAAATTTTACACAAGTTATATCATCTCCAAATTTTATGAATGGTACCACAAAGGGTAAAATAAAGGGTCAAAATCCGTTTTTGCATAAGAAAAAGTCCTGTAAACTCAGTGTTTACAGGACTTTTTTCTGGCAGGGGCACAAAGACTCGAACTCTGGACACGTGGTTTTGGAGACCACTGCTCTACCAACTGAGCTATACCCCTGTATATGTTACCGCGTGCCGATAACGGTAAGTATTTTATCATAAAACAAGGGGTTTTGCAATACCTTTTGCAATTTTTTTTCGGCGCCCCATCCGGAATACTAAGGCAATTTACTGCAAATAGGGGATGACCTTCGTGATATCTCCTGCGCCCATAATCAAAAACATATCTTCCTTGTCGCCGTGTCCGTTGAGATACGCGGCAATATCCTCAAACTGTGAGATGCACCGGCAGGCGGTCCCAGCTTCCACAATAGCGTCAGACAGACGTTCGGAAGAAACGCCGTAAGTATTTACCTCTCTGGCGGAATAAATCGGCGCCAGCACAACCTCTCCCTTTTCGATGCTGGAGAGAGCCTTTACAAAGCCTTCAAATAGTCTGCTCGTTCTGGAATAGGTGTGCGGCTGGAAGACACAAAAAATTCGTCTGTACCCCATCTGTGCTGCGGCGGAAAGGGTTGCCGCGATTTCCGTAGGATGATGGGCGTAGTCGGAGTATATGGCTGCACCGCACTTTGCCGTGCCGCAGGGCTCCATTCTCCTTCCCAGTCCCTGAAAGGCGCCGAGGGCATGGGAAATTTCCTTGCCAGAAATACCGCACAGATGGGCGGCGGCAGCAGCAGCAAGAGCGTCGCATACGGCATGGATGCCGGGAACCTGGAGTACCGCGGTGCAGAGAAGCTCCTTTTTATACCGAATGATAAATCGGGCGCATCCTTTTTCAAGAGTAATTGTATCGGCGCAGTAGTCCGCGTCTGGTTCCTCCACTCCAAAGGTGACCAGGCGTCCGCTGTACCCAGCAGCGGCCTGCATCGCGTCGGCGTCCCCTTGGTTGACCAGTGCGGTCCCACTCGGCCCGGTACGCTCCAAAAACTTATGGAAGGAAGTGTGAATTTGTTCCATGGAATGGAAGTAATCCACATGGTCCATTTCAATATTTAAAATCATGGCGATGGTAGGATAGAAATCCAGAAAGGAGTCCATGTACTCACAGGCTTCAAAAATAAAATATTCTTCCCCGCCGATTCTGTGGGCACTGTTTTGACTTGCCATTTTGGCACCGCAGCTCACAGTGGGGTCTCGGCCTGCATCGGAAAATATTTTTTCCAGCATGGAGGTAGTGGTGGATTTACCGTGCATGCCGCTGACGCCGATGCGGCAAGTATAGCCGGACATCAAGTATCCTAAATAATCTGCTCTGGAGACGCAGGGAATCCCAGCAGCCTGGGCTGCTGCATATTCCGGGTTGTCTGCGGGCATAGCTACGGTATAAACCAGCAAATCACAGTCTTTAACGTGGATAGGATCTTCTTTGTTGTATACAGGGATTCCGAAAGACACAAGCTGACGGGTGATATCGGACTGGGCGCGGTCGTATCCGCTGACAAAGTGGCCCCGCAATTGAGATACTCTAGCCAGAGAACACATGCTGATGCCGCCAATCCCTGCAAAGAAGATTTTTTTCGGTCCGCCGGAAAGTATCTTCTCAATTGCCGCTGCGCCGTAGTGCGTATTTTCCAATGCCATAATCTCTGTCCCCATTTCGTTCATAAAATGCGCAAAAATCATTCAAGCAGATTTTTATATTCTTTTACAGTATTAGTATATCATTTTGCTGTAATTTGTGTTATTATTATATTGTACCATAAAATTATGCAAATACAAATCCCGGCGGGTAAAATTTTTTGCACCGCGCATACTGGCGGAAAAACAGACGATAATAGGAACAGCAATTTCATTTTACATTATGAAAGGAAGGCCACTATGAATATCACAGATGTAAAAATCCGGAAACTGTTTGAGGAAGGTCCCATGAAGGCAATCGCCTCTGTCACCTTTGACGATCAGCTGGCTGTGCATGATATTAAGGTGATTTATGCCCGCGATAAATATTTTATCGTGATGCCCAGCAGAAAGAATGCAGACGGTTCCTTCCGGGATATTGTGCATCCCATCAACGGCGCATTTCGTGCCGAGTTGGAAACAGCAGTCATTCAGGCGTACGATGCCGCTGTGGCATTAGCGCAAGCAGAGGCTGTAGAAACTGAAACTGCTGCAGAAGAAGCTCCTGCCGAAGAATAGGCTTTTCCGCCGGGGAAAGTTGATTTTTGCTTATTCCGCGCAAGGACAAAAGAGGGGGATTGTATCTCCCTCTTTTTGTTTGGGCGTATAGTAAGACAATCCCCCCGTCTCCGCATACGCGGAGACACCCCCCTTTACACAAGGGGGGCTTTTTAACGTAAGCCTCCCCTGTGCAAGGGAAACTTCTTTCATTTTTAGTCTCCCCTGGGAGAAGGACCCCTCTTTCATTTTTAGCCTCCCCTGAGAGAAGGCCCCCTTTTTCATTTTTACCTCCCCTGTGCAAGGGGAGGTGGCGGCTCTGCTGCCGGAGGGGTTGTAATAGACAATCCCTCAGTCGACTACGTCGACATGCCCCCGGAGATGCTGCGCATCTCCCCACAAGGGAGCCTTTTTCTGCCCCCCACAAGGGAGCCTTTCTTAGTTTAAGCCTCCCCTGTGTAAGGGGAGGTGGCACGGCGAAGCCGTGACGGAAGGGTTGTGTAGCAACAGTAGGTCAGAAAGTATCAACTTTTTCCGAATTCTTCAATTTCTTCGCCGTTCAACACACGTATGGTGTCATTTTCAATTTTTTTCACCAAATCTGTCAGCACGTAAAATTCACCAACCCCATCTATCGTCACCAGAGAGTGCCGGGTAGAATAGGGATAAAAGCGATACACCGTCTCCTCTCCGGACAGCGTTGTTGCTGTAAAGGTCATGTATGCATTCTCCGGGTCTGCTGCAAAGGCCTCCATTTCCTCCAGCGTCATTGTAGCGTACTCGTCTGCGGCATAGTAGTCCTGAATGGCCAGGGCCACCAGAGATTTATAGAAATCCCGAAATTCAGGTATATAGTCCTCCGGCAGCGCCCTTCCTTCTGTGGTGACGGAGAGAAGCGCTCTGTTTTCGTCATCTACATCATGCTCCAGACGAAATTCAGCTTGTACCGTATCTGTGGAAATGCTTAGCTTCTGAATATTTGTAATATACTCCTGATATACATACGGATCGATCCAGTCAATGAGAGAGTATTCCAGATATTCATGATTTTCTCCGCTGCATACGCCGATCACGTTGGGATACAGACTGGAATATACATAATATGTGCCGTCCTCCGTGAGCTCGGAGAAATACAGCTCAAATGTTTGCCCTTCGTATTCAAATGTGATCCCGTGAGCAGGATTGTCAAGGCCCACCGCTGCAAAATCCTCCGCTGATGCTCCCAGCTTATAGCAGGAATCCGCCTGCAGCTCCATATAAGCGAAAATAATTTCATAATACATATTGGAATTGGGGTAATACGCTGTGGGATAATCCATAATGTTCTCCGCCAGGGCGTCGGGATTGTTTTGGTCCTCCTTGTCCTTCAGGCGGATGCGCAGCAGCATTTCCCCGTCTTTGTATACGGTGAAATGATTTACCTCGTAGTAGTTTTCCTGGGAAATACCGGTAGTCAGTACAGGCGTCACATAATTTTCTATGGGAACCAGGATGGTGTCTGCCACCTCTGTGCCGAGAACATACACGCTGCGCCGGCCCTCCAGCATGCAGTAGTACCCCCCGCCTGTCAGAAGACGGTCTCCTACCAACACAGTGTATTTGTCACCGCCGGTGGAAGTCACCGTCCACCTGGCGACAGGTTCGTCCAGACCATACTCGGCAATTTTTTCATCGGACAGGTTGCTGCCCACCTTAGTTTTGGATAGGGTATAGGCAGACACATTTACAAGGGAGGCAAACAAAGTTTCATCGTAGGGAACGGAATCGTATCCCCTGATTTCAAACTCGTTTTCTGCCGCCTGATAAAAGGCAAAGGTCCCGTATGCATTTTCCACTTCAATCTGGGCAATGTCGCTGCGGGACAGGGAGCCGAACAGGAAAAACCGATTTCCGTTGCCCAGCGCTTCCCCGGCTTCCGTCTCGGGGGGAGCCTCGTCCGTTTCCTCCGGCGTTTCCGTCATAGGACGAATCACGAGAAAATACCCCACAAGCAGGAGAACAAACAGGGAGAGCAATACAATAATCAGTATTTTCTGCCGTTTCATCCGTTTCGTCTCCTAATGTGCACCACCAGTCCCACTGCGCCGATGATCACAGGCATGGTCACCGTTAGCGCTACCGTCCACCGATTGGCCTGGGCGGTGGTAATATCCATGCTGGTGTCGTCCAGCATTTTCATATCGATGTTCGCAATAACCTGGTCTCTTCCGGTGAGCCGCATAGTGTTGTACAAAATATCGCTATTGGCGTATGTGTTGGATAAGAGATAGGCCGGATCCGTATAATCCGCACTGCCGCTGACCAGCACATAGGAGTAGTAATATTCGTTGTTTTCCACTCGGCTTTCTCTGGAAATGGTCATGATGGGCTGGCTTCCGGTGGAGCTCACTTCTCCATTGTGGATTGCTTCTGCGCTGTCATGAGACAATAAAACGGGAGAAACTACCTTGTTGCCGTCCAATGCGGAATCATTTTCCCATAGAATTGTCAGCGGCATGGCGTCCGGCAGAATGGTTCTGGGCATTTCGTCCAATTCCATCAGATCCAAATACAATGACGCTCCCAGCTCCTCCTCGTCGGCATAGTCGGCTACAATGGTCCTGCCGTCTGTGGAAATGGAGTTGGCGGTGTCCCGCATATAGGTGTCCGGATTAAAGCCAATTCCCCATTCGGTGAGCAGCTCGCTGAGATTGGTGAGATTTCCCGCATACTCAGGGGAGGTGAACACCATCAGACAGCCATAGTTGTCCAAGAACTGGTCCAGCTTGTCAATTTCATTTGCCGACGCACTATCAGCTTCCATTCCCGCAAAGTCATATATGGGATTGTTGATGATGATAATACGGGCATCCTCATCGATTTCTTCTTTGGACAAATCAATATTTTTTACTTCATATCCGGCGTCGGTGAAAAGATTTACTAGGGCCGCAGCGTCCTCACCTACCGTTTCTCCATGCTGGGTCGTCATGTGAACTACAGGCATTTCGGAGGAATTCATGGAAAGGATTCCGGACACAAACCTGTATTCCGCCTGAAAGCCGACTACCTCCGAGTATTCTTCGTCGAATACAAAGAAGGATTCCAGGTGATACAGGCGAAATTCCGTGCCGCATTCTACAACTACCGAGGTAGTTTGAATGTCCTGTGCTGCCGTGGTATAGAATTCTTTAAAAAAGCCGGGGTTTTTCACAATGTCTATGCATTCCACATGAATATTGTCAAACTCTGATTCCAGCTGGAGCGCCAGCTGATATACGTAAAACAGCATGGGACTGGCGTCGCTGATTTTATCCGGCTCTACGGTGAAGTAGATATTCGTCTCCCCGTCCACATCTGAGAGAAGGTCTATGGTAGTGTCAGACAGAGAGTAGATTTGTGACTCCGTCATGTCTGCATACCAGGTAAAATGGTTTGCAAGGGCAAAAAACGCGATGTTGAAAACAATGGCCAGGGCAATCACCAGTGCCGTGATTACAGAAGACATGGCGGTATACTGGTTTCGTCTCTGTCTGCGCAGCTTTGCTTTCTGTAGTTTTTTTATCTTCATTTGTGCCGCCCCCCTTACGCAAACCGGCGCTTTTCATATACGCGCTCCGTGAGAAACAGAAATACCGCACACATGGAAAGGTAGTACACCGCGCTGGAAAAATCGAAAATTCCCATGGTAAAGTTGGAATAACGGCTGTAAATGGAAATCCAGTCCAAAATCAAACGCAGCACATAGCTGTCCAGAAACCCGTTGAGCATGGCCAGTACCACAAGACCGCACAGGACCCCGATGGTGGTGAGGGCGGCGGTAAACTGATTTTCTGTCAGTGAGGACATAAACATACCGATGGCAATGAAGCAGATGCCAATGAGGATCATGCCCACGGTGCACCCCAGCACCCGTCCCCAGTTGGGATCTGCATACATCCCCAGTGTTATGAAGAACAACGAGGAGATTGCCACCGTTCCCAGAAATAGGGTAAAAGCAGCCAGGAACTTTGCCAGTACCAGACTCCAAAGACTCACCGGAGCGGTGAGGAGCAGCTGTTCCGTTTTGTTCCGCTTCTCTTCAGCGAAGGACCGCATGGTCAGCAGGGGGATTAGTACAATATAGGCCAGCATCAAAAGCTGAAAATACAGGGATACGTCCGAGGACTGCTCCTGAAGGGTAGTTAAACTGAAAAGAAATCCGGCAGCGCAGAGAAAGACTGCCATAAAAATATAACCGGCCGGTGTTGTAAAATAGGCGTGCATCTCACGCTTGTAGATAGCTAACATGCAAATTACCATGCCTTTCCAATTCTATTCAAGGGGACAATCCCCCTGTCAGCTGGCGCTGACATCCCCCTTTACACAAGGGGGACTTATTAACGTAAGCCTCCCCTGTGCAAGGGGAGGTGCCGCAACAGCGTTGCGCCGGAGGGGTTGTAAGGGAAAACAATCCCTCAGTCTTCGCTTACGCGAAGCCAGCTCCCTTTGCACAAGGGGGACTTGGAAATGGAGTCACGCTGACAATCCCGCGGAGATGTTGCGCATCTCCCCACAAGGGGGACTTTTTTTAGGCCCTCCCACAAAGGGAACTTTATTTAAAGCCTCCCACAAGGAAGCTACACTAAACTCAAGCCTCCCCTGTGTAAGGGGAGGTGGCGGCGTAGCCGCCGGAGGGGTTGTCTTGTATTCCTTACTACTTCCTTCAAAAATCTTCATTTTCTGCGTTTTTTTCCGGCACCGGATAGATCGCCCGTTTCCGTCAGCTTCAGGAACACATCTTCCAAGGAATACCCTTCCTGTGCCATGCCTACCACAGGCCAATCTCGCTGAGCCATGGCAAAAAACACCCCTTTGCGCACATCCGTACTGGGGGCAGATTCCACAAAATAGGAAAAGCTGTCCCGTTCCCGATCTCCCGTAGCCATGGCATTGAGCACGTCTGGAACTGCCCGCAGCGCCTCTAATACTTCTTTCTGGGGCCCGCAAACACTTACGCGAATTCGGGTGTTCTGCTGAATGGTACGGCTGATGCTGTCCGTCTTTTCATCACAGAGTACCTTGCCGGCATCTAAGATCACTACTCGGTCACAGACTGCCTGTACTTCTGACAGAATGTGAGAGGATAAAATTACTGTGTGTTCCCGTCCCAGGGTGCGGATCAGGTTGCGGATCTCAATAATCTGCTTGGGATCCAGCCCCACGGTAGGCTCGTCAAATACCAACACCTTTGGATTGCCCACTAGGGCCTGGGCGATTCCCAGACGCTGCCGGTAGCCGGTAGACAGATTTTTAATAATCCGCCGGCGGGCGTCATACAGACGGGTTACCCGGCAGACCTCCTCCAAATGAGCGTCCCGGTTATAGGAGCACTGTTTTAGGTCATATACAAACCGCAGGTACTCCTCTACCCGCATGTCTCCGTAGAGAGGCGGCGTCTCTGGCAGAAAGCCGATCCGCTTTTTTGCTTCTCCAGGCTGCTCCAGAATATCCTTGCCGTCTATGCGGACGGTGCCCGCGTTTGCAGAAAGATACCCTGTCATAATATTCATCGCCGTAGATTTTCCCGCTCCGTTAGGGCCCAAAAGTCCCAAAATTTCCCGTTCGCCCACGGAGAAACTCACGTCATCCAGGGCAAGGTTTGTCCCATAGGATTTTACAAGATGCTCTACTTCTATCATCGATCCACTACTCCTTGCCGGGTATCCCCCGAGGTTAATATAAATTATTGTAGCATATAGTTTCGGGCAAGCTATAAATAAACTATTAAATTTTTTCCTTATATGACTGGATCTGCTCTATATAATACGGCAGTGCCGTTTCAAAGTCCACTCCATACCAGCGCCGGTCCTCCGCCTGGGCCCAGACAGCCACACAGCGAGCGGTGAAGTCTACCGCCAGAGAGAGGGCGTCGTCCAGGGACATTCCGGCGGCCAGGGCGCCCACACAGGCAGAGGCAAATACGTCTCCGGTACCGTGAAGGGGTTGTCCAGTCTTGACATATTCTCCGAAATAGGAGAATACACGGCTCTCCCGGCTGTCGTACATCAGCACACCCAGCCTGTCCGCATCCCCAGCAGGAGACACGCCGGTGAGTACTGCGCATTTTGCACCCGTATCGCACAGGCGGCGCAAAAGATCCAGCAGCTGGTCTTTGGTATAGTCCTCCCGATAGGGCATATCCAAAAGGGCGCATGCCTCTGTCAGATTGGGAACAATCACGTCCGCACGAGCGCACAGCCGCGCCATCTGCTCCGGAAAAGTATCGTGAAAGCCGGTATACAGCCGGCCGAAATCTCCCATTACAGGATCTACAAAAATCAGTCGGTCACCACCCGGCAGGCGATCCAGAAACCTGGCGACTGTATCTATCTGCTCCCGAGATGCAAGGTATCCGGTGTATATACCATCGAAGGTGATTTCCTCCGCCGCCCAGGCGGAAAAAATTTCTTCCATATCCTGAGAAAGGTCTCGTTTATATACGTGGGAAAACGCCGTATGTGTGGAAAGCACTGCAGTGGGAAGCACTGCCGCTTCTGCACCGGCTGCGCTGATGATAGGCAGTGCCACTCCAAGGGAACACTTGCCTACACAGGAAATATCCTGAATGGTTAAAATACGCTTCATGGTATGTTTATGCCTTTCTTATGGGAAATGGAAATGTAATATAATTTGGAGAAGGACAATCCCCCTGTCAGCTGGCGCAGCTATGCTCCCGGAGTTGCTGCGCAACTCTTTATTTTAAGCCTCCCCTGTGTAAGGGGAGGTGGCTTGCCGTAGGCAAGTCGGAGGGGTTGTAGAACGGGACAATCCCTCACCCGCTGCGCGGGAGCTCCCTTTACACAAGGGAGCCTCTCCTCCATTTCAGCCTCCCCTGGGAGGGGGAGGGTGGCGGCTTTGCCGCCGGAGGGGTTGTTTACAGCGTCTCTATTTTGACATATCAGCAAAACCAAAACTCACCCAATGATGTGCAGATGCTCCAGTACAATTTTAATACCAATCAGAATCAAAACCGTACCGCCGGTAATTTTTGCACCCCGCAGGAACCGGATTCCCAAATAGCTGCCCACCAGCACGCCCACTACAGACAAAATAAACGTGATTAGTCCGATAATGAGCACCGCCGCCCAAATGTTTAGGCTGTCCTCCGCAATCATGGAAAAGGCCACTCCCATTGCCAGCGCATCGATGCTGGTAGCCAGCGCGGGCAAAAGCATGCCGCCGGGTGCGGCGCAAGCCTCCTCTTCCTTCCGGACTGCCTCCAAAATCATATTTCCGCCGATCAAGGTAAGCAGCCCAAGGGCAATCCAGTGGTCATAGGCTTCGATATAATCTATAAACTGTGCTCCAAGAAGCCAGCCGCAAAGGGGCATCAGCCCCTGAAAGGTCCCAAACCACAGACCTACCTTGCAGGCACCGCCTGGGGTGATTTTTCCCATGGCCAGTCCCTTGCACACGGAAACGGCAAAGGCATCCATGGCGAGACTGCAGGCGATGAGCAAAAGTTCTCCGATTCCCATACAAATTCCAATCCTGTCCACGTACTATACTATAATGTACGAAGGAAGGGGATGGAAATATGCCTCGCTTTATTTTACTTTCTCGCCTCCACCATGTGGATGGGAAATCCCTTCTCGGTAAAGTTTTTTTCGTATTCCGTCATAATATTCTCTGCGGCGCGCTCGCTGCTGTGGAGATCATGGGTGACAAAGGTCACGGTAAAAGGAGAAGCCTCCAGCATCTCCAGTGAATAGGCGAACAGATCGGCGTTGTCCGTTTTGAACCGGAAATATCCGCCGGGCTGCAGCAGATACAGATACCGAGCTAAGAAATCCGGATGGGTCAGCCGCCTGCGGGCGTGGCCCTTTTTGGGCCAGGGATCGCTAAAATTTGCGTAAATTGATTCAAAAATTCCGCCATCAAAGGAATCGGTCAGCCTCTCGGCGTCCATGGGAATAAATCGGACATTTCCCCGCAGATGCAGGGGAATATCCCAGGGCGTATCCTTATATACGGTGCCGTCAGGCGTCTCCCAGCCCCCATGGGGTGCGGGCCTTCCAAGCCCTCTGTCCTGAGCGTATTTTTCCATGGCAATTACTGTCACATCGGCGCTGCGTTCAATGGCAAAATAGTTATAACTATTTTCCCGGCGAGACAGCGTGCGGATAAAATCTCCTTTTCCGCAGCCGATCTCCAGCCGCAGGGGAAGATCCTTTGCAAAGGAAATCTCCACCCGTTCTCCATCTGCCGATACTGCTGCGGTCAGCGCAGACAAGACGGAAAGTCTTTCCTTTCCCCGAGGTTTTTTTCGCATTCTCATATTGCAATA
>JAGZAC010000013.1 GCA_018370615.1 Clostridiales bacterium | reverse complement strand
CAGGAAGAGGATTTCTCCAGGGGTTGGGACTGCTGTTTTTCTGCGCTATGATCTACATATTGGTCCGGTATAAATTTTCCCGAATTCGCTATATCGTGCGTCCGGGAAAAAAAGCCCAGTCAGATGCAGAGGAAACAGTAGCCGAAGCGAATGGGGAAAAAGGCGGCAGCGCGCTGCGCCTGCCGCCGGACAAGCTGGACTTTGTGGTAGAAAAGGCCCAGGGAAGCCGAATATTTTCCGCAGAATGCGTTTTGTCCCTGGGAACGCTGGTATCCTGTATTCCGCTGCCGGATCGGCGCAGAGACCGCAGAAATATCACCAGTCAATATAAAAAAGCAAAGACTTATCGTTACCTTCAGAATATGGTGGGCGCTCACCAGTGTATGCTGGTATTTAAAAGCCGGGACATGGGCGATATAAAGCTGATAATTGAACCTTCCGAAAAAATGGAAGGATATTTATCTGCAGTAGCGCGGTACAATCGGGAAAAGAAAACGCACACGGAAAAAGAGCGCAGCTGAATGCAAAACAGCTGCGCTCTTTGCTTTGGCAATCTTTAGTTTTCAAATAGGCTGACAAGCGACGCAAATGTTTCCTCTGGTATTTGCACACAAACATCGCGAATACCCTGGAAGGAGACATATCCCCCCTCAAATAAGCGGAGTTCCACCGTCATGCCGTTTTGCATTTGGAAATACATGTGGTAAATTTCCTTATCATATATTGAATCCTCCTCGTCCAGGGGAATGTCATCGGACAGCATAAACTCTGCGGCGTTCAGCGCGCTGATAAAGCTGTTTAAGACTTCTGTTCCAGCTGTGTCCAAAGTGTAAATTTTTTGGTCTGAAAAATACCAGGATTTGCGGCTTTCATATTGTACAGAGATGTAGTTTTCAGAAAGATGCAACCGGTCCTCATACAACTCGGAGCCATACTGAAGGGTGATGCCGGTATTGCAGATATAGGTGCATATTCGGCCGTCATCCAATTGCATGCACAATATGAACGCCGGGTCATAACCTTGTACCGAATAAAAATCCCCGCTGACGCTGCCCGCCAGCTCCACATAACCGTCGCTGGGCGTCCATTCGTCAATCAGCCCCGTTGCTGTGCCAAGATACTCTCCTACAATCATCCCGTTGTCCTCCAGCCATTCTCCATACTGCACATACGTCCGTCCCTGATAGATGAAAAATCCTATCATATCCGACTGTACCGCGGGGTCCGATATTAATTCCAGAGAAAACTGCGCCGGGGGAATTGTCACCCCATCCTGTCCCATTGCTGCTTCATTCATTTGCGGATCTTGTATTATTTCACTTTTTGAATGCAAAGACGGCAGACGCTTCCACAAAAGAACGCCTCCCACAACAAGGCACAGGCACGCAGCCGCAGCGCACCACCTCATCCATCCTTTCTTTTTCCCTGCCTTATAATGGACCGCTTCTTCAATATACTTGCTGTCGATTTGGCCCATCGCATCAAAAAAATTTTCTGCATTCATACAAATACCTCTTTCTCCATCAAATATTCCTTCATCTTCCGACGAATGCGGGACAGCCGAACGGATATGTTTTTCTCGGTAAGCCCTACGCGCCGAGCTATATCCTTATAGCTGTCAGAGAACCAATAGCGACGCATGAAAATGACGCGGTTTTCCACGCTCAGCGTATCTAAAAAGCTTTCGATGATACGGGCAAGCTCCTTGGGCTCCATCTCATCCTCTACTGTATTCCTGTCCGACAAGCAGTCTTCTATTTCCTGTACAGCAATGGTGTAAATGCTGTTTCGCTTGGCAGCTGTCTTTCTGTTATAGAGCTTCAGTGAAAGATTGCGAACAATTTTGCAGACATATGTCAGCAGCGGGTTCGGCTTCTCTGGGGGAATGGCATTCCATGCGCCCAAATAAGCGTCGCTGACGCATTCCTCTGCGTCCTGCCTGTCGTTTACAATATTGTATGAGAGCTTATGAAACACCTTGCCGTATTTTATGTCCAGCTCCCGTATGGCTTGTTCTGAACGCTGGAAAAACAATGCAATGATTTTTTCATCCTCCATGTTCCGCACCGCCTCCTTTCCGGCTTCATCTATATACTACGGTTTTTTCTTCAAATACTACATGCAGCAACAAACTTTTTTATAAATTATACCATAGATTTGCTTTGCTTTCTCAATGGGCAAAAAAGCGGGTATTCGGTGCGAAACCAAATACCCGCTTTTTTCTTTTCACTTATCGATCCATATCATATTCCAAGATAGCTCCCGTTGTGGCGTCAATGGTATAATCATATTCCACATAGCCCTGGTAAAACTCTATCTCATATACAGTGCGTCCGTCATCACGCTCCAGCTTCGCTTTGGAAAAGCTTACATCGGACATGGACAGGCCCGCGTGGCTTACGGCAGCTTCCTTTGCCGCATCCAGGCTGAGCAGCGATCCGTCAGTACCGGAAGCCCCACCAGCCTGCACACTTTCTACGCTTTTGCTCAGTACTGCCCCGGTGGATGCGTCCACTTCATAATCGTATACACTGTTTTGCGCAGCTACAACAAACTCAAGGTCATAGACCGCCCTGCCGTCGTCCCAGTCCTGTTTTTCCTTGATAAACTCCACCGCATTCTGCTGTCCGTCCATGCCGGCGTCAGTCAGGGCGATTTCCTTCGCCTCGTCCAGACTGATTTGAGCAGAAGAGGATGTATCCGACGCGGCAGGCTGTGTCGTAACCGGTGCATCCGTAGTAGTTCCTCCGGAGGTTCCCGAAGTATTTCCGATTATATCCGACGGTTCTGATTCTCTGTTAATAATGGTCCCATCGGACGCACGCACCAGATATTCATAATCCATACCGTCTGCGGTGAAATCCACTTCATATACAAAGTGGCCCCGTTCAAATTCAAATTCGGTTCGGGAGAGAACCACATTCGTCGGGTCTACTCCGGCGTCGGCGAAAGCGGCGTCCTGTGCGCCCCGTACGCCAATAGAGGTATTTTCCGCCACAGCGCTGACAGCAAAAGCTGTTCCCACTCCCAAAATTGCAAGAACTGCAAGGATGCAGGCAACAGATGCCACAGCCTTCAGCGGGGTATCAAAAAATTTTTTCATTTTCATTGTCTGACACTCCTTTCGTATCATCTGCCATAAGGATACTGGAGAAACATTAAAATAACATTAGAGAAAAAATTTTTTATGACAAAGGCAGCCGAAGGGTGAAAACTGTCTTTCCCCCTCCGCTATTTACAGTAAGCGTGCCACCGTGAAACCGCGCGATTTTCCGGGCCATGGACAGTCCAAGTCCAATCCCCGCATCCGTTCTGGAGCTGTCCACCTGATAAAATCGCTGAAATATTTTTTCCTGCTCCGCCTCCGGAATACCGATTCCGTCATCTGTAACGGACAGGACAATTTCCCCTTCCTCAGCCTTCAACCTCACCCAGATGTGTCCGTTTTCCTTTCCGTAACGGTAGGCATTGCTGATTAGATTGGTCAACAGACGGCTCAAAAGCTCCCGATTTCCATAAAAGTGAAGCTGTGGTTCTTCCGCATGCTCCAGGCGAATGCCCCGTTCTCCGATGAGGGCCATGTCTTCACACAAATCAGACACCAGCTTTGACAAATCCACATCCTCCCGGGCATAGATTTCCGACTGCTGCTCCAGCCGGGTAAAATCCAGCATATTGCCGATTAGCTTCGACATCTTTTTTCCCTGCCGCTGAATGACGCGCAGAGCATCCTCATATTCCTTCGGCGTCCGCTCAGCCTCCAAAGAAAGCTCGCACTGGGCTAGAATAACTGCAGCCGGGGTGCGCAATTCATGAGAAGCGTCGGAGGTAAACTGCCGCTGCGTTTCAAAGGCCTTATCTAGCCTGGAAAACATCTCGTTGAAGCGGTCCGCCAGCTGATGCAGTTCATCCTTTCCTGGACCCAGCTGGATTCGCTCTTTTAAGTCCCCGCCGCTTTCGATTTTTGCGGCAGCATCAGAAATTTTCTGCACCGGACGCAGCATTCTGCCCGCAATGACATATCCTCCAATCAAAGCCAGAAGAAGCAGCGACGGCAAAACGACCAGGGACAAATGAGATATGTCGGACATCTGCTGAGAGCCCTGGGTTTCCGCCACCACACCCCGGAGCCAGAGATGCTCCAGTCCTTGTCTTGACAATTCTCTGTCAAAGACATAGTATGTCAGGCCGTTTATCTTGACGCTCTGAATTTGTCCGTCGATAAACCGCAGCTGAGCCAGCGCCCCAGCAACGGGGTCCTCACCATACAGCAGGCCGCCGCTGCTTTGGTACAGTGCAGTATACACCTCGTTGACCTCGTCCAAAAAATCGTCGTCTATTTTAAGAAAGCCGCCCGCATAGCTTAGGAAATGGTTCACATCCGGCGTTGCCTGCAGCTCCTCCAGATTTGCATAAAACTCGATTTCGTCCACATTGCGCTCTACCGTGTTCACCAAACCGTCCCGGATGGTCTTCTGAATCACCTGATTGCTGACAAAAAGCACTGTAAAAATAGCAATACTCACCATCACCAAAAGAATCGCAGCAAACCACAGGGTGATCTTTGCCCGTATGGACCAGTTTTTCATCCGTCCGTCTCCTCCCGCAGCACATAGCCTCTGCCGCGCACCGTGTGGATCAGCTTTTTCTCCTGTCCATCGTCAATCTTTTTGCGCAGATAACGGATATATACATCCACTACGTTGGTGCCGCCTTCATAGTCAAAATTCCACACATGGTCTTCAATCTTTTCCCGGGACAGCACTACGCCCTTATTGTGCATCAAATATTCCAGCATAGCGTACTCCTTGGCAGACAATGCAATTTCCTTACCGCCCCGCTGCACCGTATGGGACGCAGTATCCATTGTCAGATCCCCCACAGACAAAACGCTGCTGGCAGCTCCAAAGGAAATCCGGGTCATGGCCCGCAGCCGGGCAGCAAGCTCCTCCATGGAAAAGGGCTTCACCATATAATCGTTTGCGCCGCTGTCTAACCCCCGCACCCGGTCGCGCACTCCATCCCTGGCAGTGAGAAACAGCACCGGCGTAGTTTTTCCCTTGTCGCGCAGGCTGCGCAGCACGGCAAACCCGTCTGCGCCAGGCATCATAATATCCAAAATCACGGCATCATAGTCGGTATAAGAAAGAATGTCGATGGCCTCTTTCCCATCATAGCAGGTATCTACACTGTAGCCGTCTTCTGTCAGCTTCTGGGCAATAATTCGGTTTAGATCCCGTTCATCCTCGGCAATCAAAACCCGCACCGCTTATCCCCCGCTTTCTTTTTCTGTATAAATTACCTGTATTCGTCCACAGCCTCTACCGTATCTAGGATCTGCGCCTCTGCCGCCTGCTGAATAGAAGCAAGCCGGGAGGAAAACACCCCTGGTCTGTGCACCAAATCCTGCAGCGTATCTACTACACCACCCCAATTGTATATGGCGGCGGGATCGATGGTACCGGTATCAATTATACGGTACAAATTTTCTCTGGATTTTTCATCGTCCACGTACTTGAAGGAAAGCACCGAATCCACATAGCAGTCCCGCAGTCCGCCGGGCCGGTATCCCTCCGCCGCAAGGTTTTCCAAAATCACACCGGTACGCAGTAGATTGCGGCCGGTGACTAGAACCCCCAGCGCGGACACGTCCCCGGGAAGATAGGAAATATAGTCCTCCTGATATTCCGCTGCTTTCGGCATAGGGAGCACGCCGAATTCATCGTCCATATTCCGCAAATCCTCCAGAGAACCCACATCTGTAATATAAAACAGCGTATGCCTCTCCAGGAACATGTTTACACTGCCCATGTTGTCTGCAGCGTTTTCTTCAATGTCATACACGTAGGGATTTCTGCTGTACAGCTGCTCTGCAAGCTTTGTAAATACATTGTAAAAGGCCTCGCTGGTACTGCAGGTAAGCAACGGAAGGCCGGAGTCGTCCCGCTCGCTGATACGCACACCGGCCCCGTACAGCAGAGAAAATGCGTCAGAGGATGACAGTGCCGTTCCGTACAGATCCTCCCAGGTCATTTCTCCATTTCCATCCATATCCGTATCTACAGCATCCATCATCGCAAGCATGTTGTCTAGGGTCCAATGTCCACTGTCCACCAGCGCATAGGGATCCGGCAGTCCGTCATAATCCTCCAAAAGGCTCATATTCACTCCCACCATACTGTGAGCGTCATAGTAGGACAAATGGATATCTCCAAAAAAGAGAAACTGGGCGCCGTCTACAGCAGCTCCCTCTATGGTATCCGTTTTCCACCAGGGCTTGGACAAATTCATCTCTGTGAGATATTTGTCTGTGACCAAATACCCAGATACCGCCATCTCTGACATATAGGACGCACTGTTCCACACGGCGCCGTACGTATCCTCATCTGCAAGGACGGAGGCCACCGCAATATCATGCACATTTTCCGGCGTGTCCCGTACCTCTTCGATGGTGATGTTCAACCGCTCCTCCACATTGCTGTTGCGCAGGTAGAGGACTGTATTGAGGGTGTCCCCCTCCAGGGTTTCCGTATCCATACGGGAAGCAGAGGAGCCGGTGCGCGCATTGAGAATGGTGAAGGTATACCCGTCATAACTGCCGGTGGGAACATCCGAAAATAGTTCCCCTTCTTCCTCTCGAAAGTCCGCGGCCGTATCATATGTGTGTCCACCGGACGTTTTCTCATTGCAGCTGCCAAGACCCAGTATAAACCCGGCAGCCAGCAGCAAGCAGGCACATTTCCTCCCCAGCATATGCACACCCCCGTTTTTTACTTCAAACATCTGCCTTTTCCGCGTACATAGCGGCAAACTGGGCGATAAACTCCTTTCTGCCGGGCAGATTATCTCCCAGCAGTGTGTCAAAAATTTCCTCCGTTGCCTTAGCGTCCGCCTCGGACACCCGAATGAGGCGGCGGGTAGCAGGGTTCATCGTAGTCTGCCACATCATATCCGGCTCGTTTTCGCCCAATCCTTTAGAGCGCTGAAGCGTATATTTCACATCCCCCAGCTGCTCTAGGATTTCGGCCTTTTCTGCCTCGTTATAGGCAAAATATATTTTATCCTTTGCTGTAATTTCATACAGAGGGGATTCAGCAATATATACCTTCCCCTCTAAAATCAGGCTGGGCAGCAGCCGGTAAAACATAGTCAGCAGCAGGGTGCGGATCTGGAAGCCGTCCTCATCCGCATCGGTGCAGATAATAATTTTGGACCAGCGCAGAGAATCCAAATCAAAGGGAACAAAATCGCCCTTTACCTTGCCCTTAATTTCTACACCGCAGCCGATGACCCGCAAAAGATCCACAATAATATCATTTTTAAAGATTTTTTCATAAGTGCTTTTGAGGCAGTTCAGCGTCTTTCCCCGCACAGGGATAATCGCCTGAAATTCCGCGTCCCGTCCCAGCTTGCAACTGGTCATTGCGGAATCCCCCTCCACAATATACAGTTCCCGGCGCAGAGGATCCCGGGAGCGGCAGGAGACAAACTTCTCCACTCGGCTGGCTACGTCATTGGTGGTCGCCAGCTTCTTCTTGATGTTGAGACGGGTGGATTCCGCTGTTTCTCTGGAACGCTTGTTTACTAGAACCTGGTTCAGCAGCTTGTCCGCTTCCATGGCGTTTTCCAGGAAGTATATCTCCAGCTGTTCCTTCAGGAAATTCGTCAGCGCCTCTGTGATAAAGGAATTGGTGATTGCCTTTTTCGTCTGGTTGGCATAAGAGGTCTGGGTGGAAAAGGAGTTGGTCACCAGCACCAGGCAGTCCTGCACATCGGCAAAGGTGATTTTGGATTCATTTTTATTGTATTTTCCCAGAGCCTTCAGCTTCCGGTCAATGGCATAAACAAAAGCGGTTTTTACTGCCCGCTCCGGAGAGCCGCCATGTTCCAGAAAGCTGGAATTGTGATAATATTCCAACACGTTTACTGTATTGGACACGCAGAAAGAAACCTCCGCAATAAGGCGGTATTCCTCCTTGTCCGCCCGGTCTCGGCCCCGGGTCTCCGGCATTTTCCACAGCACCGGCTGGGTCAGGGCCGTATCTCCTGCCAGGCGGGCAACATAGTCGGAAATGCCGTTGGGATATAGGAATTCCTTTTCCTCGAAAGCTCCGTCTGTGTTTTCGTACCGCAGGATAAACCGCAGCCCGGCGTTGACCACCGCCTGCTTTTCCAGCGTATCCTCATAATATTCCCTGGGGATGGCAATATCAGTAAACACCTCCAGGTCGGGCCGCCAATAGGTCACCGTCCCGGTGCGTCGCTCTCCCTTCTCCAGCTCTCTGGTTTCCAGTTCTCCTACCGGATTTCCTTTGCGAAAGGACATGTGGGAGAGATTTTTTCCGTCAAAGGAGTGGACCTCAAAAAATTCTGAGGCATACTGGGTGGCGCAGGCGCCAAGGCCGTTGAGCCCCAGGGAAAATTCGTATCCCCCCATACCGGAGTTGTTTTTATATTTTCCCCCGGCGTACAGCTCACAGTAAATCAGTTCCCAGTTGTAGCAATTGTATTTTTCATTATACCCCATGGGGATTCCACGTCCCCGGTCGTCCACCTCAATAGAATGGTCCCGGTAAACGGTTACGGTAATCGTTGATCCGTATCCCTCTCTCGCCTCATCCACAGAGTTGGATAATATTTCAAAAAAGGCGTGCTCACAGCCTTCCAGTCCATCGGAACCGAAGATAACTGCCGGCCGCAGCCGCACCCGGTCCGCTCCCTCCAGTTTTTCAATGGATTGGTCGTTATACTGTGCCGTTTCCTTTTTCTTCGTCATGTATTTTTTATCCTTCCTTGTGACTGGTACCTTTTACCAGTCAAATTTTGATACGGTTTCCCCGTCCATAGACACGAGAAGATACCCACAGACAGAATATCGGTCGTCCTCCGGCAAGTACCAGGAAACTCGTATCCTGTAAAACTCCTCTCCCGTCTCCGTATCCTCCATGATTCCCTGAGATGCGAAGGAATATTTGTATCCTGTCTCCTGATCCGTATCGCCCAGGTATGCCTCTGCGGCGGCCAGCGCTTCTTCTTCAGTAATTTCATTCCCGGTATTTTCTGCGCTGTCAGATGTAGAATCCGCCACCGTGGTGTCCTCCTCTGTCTGCGCCTGCGTCTCTCCGGCGTCCGTTGTCTCCTCTACCCGGGTAGACGTGGCAGTGACCTCTTCTTCCGACTGATGCACGGTACAGGCGCTCAGAGAAAGCGCCAGCACCAGCAGTGCCGCAATAATGATTTTTTGTTTCATTCTATACAAGTCCTTTCTCACTCATTTTCGCTGTTTCCAAGACCTGCTTCAAGTGTCCTAAGATATTCCCCTTCCGTCAGGGTCTCCATATTATACAGCATCAGTACCTGATCAATATTGTTTTCCTCACAGAACCGAATCATAGATGCACGATAATACCGCAAATCGATCAATATCAAATCATAATGCTGCGCCAGAAACGGCACCATACTGTGACCAAAGGAATCCTTCAGTACCAGCAGGGTCTCTCGATCTTCGTCTCCATTCTTCGTGATGCGCGTATATCCAAAGTTGCCGCCCATAAAGGAAGCGTACTGATCCTTTTCCTCCAAGAACTCCCGCACATACATGGTATCAAAGACAGCGTACTGCATGCCGTCCCTCTCCTCATAGGTGCATCCCTCGTAGCCTTCAAACTGCCCGGTGCTGTCCTGGATCTCCATAGTAAAGTCCTCATCCCCGAAGTGATAGTATTCGATTGTGTCCGGAGCTACCCACTTTGCGCCGGAAGCAGACCAGGTAGTGCCGTAAAAGTCATCTGAGGCTTCCTCCACTGTAAATGCTCCCAGCGCCAGCGGTGCGCCTCCCAGGGATTCCATCACCTGCGTATACGCATAATATGCGCCCAGCGACGTCCAGTGGTGGTCCGTTCTGTAATATACCTGTTCCCCGTCTGCAGCGCGGCTGCGAAGGGGATCCCGCAGATTCAAGTAAGACAGGCCGTCCTCCCTGGCAATATCGTCCAATATCCCCCAGATTCGGTCGGAATAATAGGATCCGTACACAGCGGGCAGATACGTGTCACAAACGTCCTGCTTGCGTCCCGCAAAAGCGGCGATACACTGAATCCCCTGCTCCTCGGCCGCCTGCTGGAATGCCGCCGCAGCGTCCAGATTGGTTTTCAGATATTCCTCATTGGGGTAGTCTGCCCTGGCAGTAAGATATCCATCCCTGCCAAAAATGACGCCGTTGTTCTGTCCCTTCAGCTGGACAGTCTCCGAAAAGGCCTTCATTCCCACAAAGAAGTCCCGGAAGGGGAACTGGTCCGCCATATATTCGGACACCTCCTCCGTAAGCTTTCCGGAAAAGAAGTTTTCTACAGAGACCTCCGGTGCCGTAGCAAGGACCCGATTCTCCTGGGCAGAGAAATCAGAATCCGGCAGCACCCAGAATAAAATCGCCATGACATAAATAAATCCAAGAGTTAGTAAAATCAGCAGAATATCTGCGCCGCGGCTTTCCTTTTTCATGCGCAGCTGCAGCTGCAGGTATCTTTCCGCCTCACTGTCTGCAGTGATTCTTTCTTTTTTCGCCGGCACTCCCGTGGGAATGGGCTGTACATTTTTTGTCATATCATCCATAACTGTTCACCGCCTTTCTGTTAAAACCGGAAGTACAAAAACGGATTGTAGGAAGAATCTACCAGGTAGGCAGTACACAGCACCAGCATCCCTGCACAGACTGCGCTGATCGCCACCCGAGCGGCTTTTCCCTTTTCGTACAGCTTGTAAAACAGTTTTTTGGGATAAGGCGTAGAGGCGATACACAAAATTATCAGGAACAACGCGCTGCGCAGCAAATCAAAGGTAGCACCCGGCTCGGTAAAGGCGACCACACCCTGCCCAAACATATATCCGAGATATGTGACACCGGCGCTGAGGTCCTCAAAGACAAACAGCCACCAGCCGAACAGTACAACTACCAGTGTATAAATATGCCCTACAAAGCTAGGCAGCCGCTGGAGAACCTTCAGCAAAAATAGCTTTTCTATTACCAGGAAGATGCAGTAATATATGCCCCACAGCACATAGTTCCAGCTGGCTCCGTGCCAGAATCCCGTAAGCAGCCAGACAATAATAATATTCCGGTAATTCTTCAGCTTGGAGCAGCGGTTGCCACCGAGGGGAATATACACATATTCACGGAACCAGGTACCCATGGAAATGTGCCACCGCCGCCAGAAATCTGTAATGCTTTTGGATACATAGGGGTAAAAAAAGTTTTCTTTGAACTGGAAGCCTAGCATTTTGCCAAGACCGATCGCCATGTCAGAATATCCGGAAAAGTCAAAATAAATCTGGAAGGCGTAAAACAGCAGTCCCAGCCAGGCACCCACCACAGTAGCATCTGTGGCGGAAAGCTCCCGGAACCCTTCCCACATAGCGCCGGCGCAGTTGGCAAGCAAAATCTTTTTTGCCATGCCGCAGATAAAGGTCCGCATACCGGAGGCAAACAGTTCAATATTGTGGGGACGGGAACGGAGCTGATCGTCCACATCCTGATACCGGACGATAGGGCCGGCGATTAGCTGAGGGAACAAAGTAACATATGCTCCGAAGGAAGCGATATTTCGCTGTACCCTGGCATCTCCCCGATAAATATCGATGGTATAGGACATCGTTTGGAAGGTATAAAAGGAGATTCCAATCGGCAGCTCCAGATTTTCCAGCAGCGGGATCTTTTGGAGAAAATCAAAGGGCAGCAGCTGAAGATTGGACACGATAAACGTGTAGTACTTGAAGAAGCACAGTATGCTCAGGTTGAGCACCGCACTGATAATCACGAACCTTCGCGCTTTCTTTTTGTTTGTTTCCCGGTATTTGCCTGCAAAATATCCACAGATGTAGTCGATAATAATGGAAACCAGCATAATCGTCACGTAAATCGGTTCGCCCCAGCCGTAAAAAGCCAGGCTTACGATTAACAGCACTACGTTCCGAAAAGCCAGCGGCACGATGAAATAAATCATAATCGTTACCGCGAAATATAGGAACAGAAACTCAAGGGATGAAAATACCATGATCGTCTCCAAAATAAAAAATTTTATAAGGACATAAACTTACACACAGGCAAAGGACAATCCCCCTGACTTCACTACGTGAAGCCATCCCCCTTTACACAAGGGGGACCTTTTGTATTAGGCCTCCCTACAAGGAGACACTAGTTCTATCTAGCCTCCCCTGTGTAAGGGGAGGTGTCAACGAAGTTGACGGAAGGGTTGTAAAGAAGAACAATCCCCCAGGCGGCTTTGCCGCCAGCCCCCTTTGCACAAGGGGGCCTTATCGTATTAGGCCTCCCCACAAGGAGACACTAGTTCTTGCCTCCCCTGTGTAGGAGTTGCTTTGCAACTCCTGGGGTGAGTGTCAGCGCAGCTGACGGAGAAGTTGTGAAAACAGCACTTTTTGTAAAACCGCCTTTTTTGTTATTGTAGCATATCTTATCCCAAAAGGAAAGAGTTTCTTTCAAATGTTTTTCACAAAAGATCTCCGTTATAATGCGCCCGTTCTCCACCGATAAATTTCGGTCTGGTCCTGGCCGCGTTCAGTGTTGCCGCACCGATTTTCCTGATAGAAAGACGCAGCGGCACCGCAACCTTCTTCAAGTGCATGCCGATGAGAGTAAGACCGATATCCAGTCCTGCATCTGCGGCAATTTCCTCTATCACCACAGGATCCGCAGCTCCCAGATATGCTGCCGTTGCAAAGGAACCTCCCGCCTTCGGTTGGGGTACTACATTTACGATTTCCGCTCCCGGCACTGCAGCGCGCTCCACTACAATGGCTCTGTTGAGATGCTCACAGCACTGGGCCGCGAGATAGATTCCCATAGGGGCAAATACAGACATCAGCCCCTCGTACATTGCCTGTGCCGCTTGCGGCACAGACGCCGTTCCAATCTGCTCTCCACATACTTCACTGGTAGAGCACCCTACCACTACGATTTGTCCTTCTTTCAGACTCGCGGCTTCTACAAGCTGCGCAGCCGCATCCCGTGCCTGTTCTCTCAGTTCTTCGTACATAATTCTCTTTCTCCTTTTTTATTAGCGTTCTCAGCAGCCTCCAGCTCCAAAATCCTTTTCACGGCCATATCTGCATATTCTCCCAATGTCAGCTTCTGCGTGCCCACTATGTGGATGGCGCACTTATCCCCCGGAATAAGGATTTTCTCCGCCGGACTGCGCCCTACCGCTTCCGCCATCGCTGGTGTCACCTCACCGGTGAGGGACGCGGGAATCGCAATTCCCACCGGGCCTGCGATATACGCCGCATGCTCCGCGGCACAAATTACAGGATATTCTCCTGTGGCCCCGTGATCGGCACCGGCCCGAAGCATCGCGGCTGTGGCAATGGTATTGGTTCCCACCGCCGTAATGGAAAAATCGGGAAGAGCCACCTTCATCCGCTCTGTCAGCAAAACGCCCAGTCGGCCGCCCTGTCCGTCTATAATCAGTATGGTTTTCTTC
>JAGZAC010000012.1 GCA_018370615.1 Clostridiales bacterium | reverse complement strand
ATTCTATGGCAGTACGCGCGTCGGAAAAGCTATACGAATGCAGGCAGGAGGCTGCAAATCTGTTTGGAGCAAGCAGTCCGGAAAATGTTGTGTTTACATTAAATACGACCTATGCGCTAAATATGGCGATCAAGGGCCTTGTGCCTGCGGGGGCGCATGTGATCTTGTCCGATATGGAGCACAACAGTGTTTTGCGCCCTGTGGAGGAGCTGCGCAGAAGCAGAGGAGTTCGGTATGATATTTTTCACACAGGCGGAACTGATTTTGAAATATTGGAACGGATTCGAAAACTGATTCACCGGGATACAGCTGCAGTTATCTGCACCGGATGCTCTAACATTATCAACCGCACATTGCCGGTGCGGGAAATCGGACGCCTGTGTGAAAATCACGGTCTGTATTTTATTCTGGACGGGGCACAGGGAGCGGGCATATACGATATCAATGTACGGCGGGATAAAATTACAGCCTTGTGTGTGCCAGGCCACAAAAGCCTCATGGGGCCTCAGGGCACCGGACTTTTGATACTGCAGGATGACGTTTCAATCGGCACTTTGGTAGAAGGCGGCAGCGGCATCCATTCGGCGGATCCGGGTATGCCGGATTTTCTTCCTGACAGATTGGAAGCGGGGACGATGGCTACGCCTGGCATTGCAGGCCTGTGTGAAGGCATACGGTATGTGCGCAGCAGAGGATTGGAGGACATCCGTGCCCACGAGGCTAGTCTTTACAGGGCAATGATGAACACCCTGCGGGGAGATTCCCGCTTGATTATCTATAGCAGCAGGATTCCTGGCGCAATTGTTCTGTTGAATATTAAAGGTGTCAGCGCGCAAAAAGCTGGATATGAATTGGACAGACGTGGGATTTGCGTGCGCAGTGGGCTTCATTGTGCGCCCCTGGCACATGAAACGATCGGTACGCCGGACGGAGGTGCTGTTCGAGTGAGCTTTGGTCCGTTTTCCACTATGGAAGATGTAACCGGATTTTGCAATGCACTGCATGATGTGATAAAAGCGGAAATATAAAAAAGCAGTCCGAGAGGACTGCTTTTTATCATAAGTAAGTTGCACGGGGAGACTAAATTTCAAAAAAGACCCTCCACGAGGGCATTTCCATATTAAGGCCTCTCCACAAGGGGACTTATTCCAACTTTTTAGCCTCCCCTGTGTAAGGGGAGGTGGCACGGCGAAGCCATGACGGAGGGGTTGTTCGGGATAGACAATCCCCCAGTTTTTGCATACGCAAAAACAGCCCCCTTTACACAAGGGGGCCTTCCTATAATTGAAGCCCCCGCAAGGGGGCCTTTCCGTAATCAAAGCCCCCACAAGGGGGACTTATTCTAACTTTTTAGCCTCCCCTGTGCAAGGGGAGGTGGCTTGCCGTAGGCAAGTCGGAGGGGTTGTTATAGTAGGCCTTCTCACAAAATTTTAGGACCGGCACAGGTATCACACAGAAAAGCTGCTGCACCTGCAGCCTGTAATTCCGACATTGCGCGGCGTGCGGCATCCTCATTCTGAAACAGTCCAAATACTGCCGGGCCGCTGCCGCTCATCATAGCGGCAGACGCACCCGCCTGTGAAAGAATTTCCTTACAAGCAGCCGCTTCCTTGTGGATAGGTAAAATCACCGATTCAAAAATATTGTACATGGATGCCCATACGGAGCCCCAGCCATCGACAGACAAGCTATTCCATATCTGCGGCTTTTGGGGAAGTTTGTCTTTATATGCCTCATCCAGCATATGATAAGCCGTCCCAGTAGATACACCTGCGCCGTCTCGTGCGATGACGACGTAAATCGGCTCCAAAGACGGTAGGGAAGTAATGATTTCTCCCCGTCCGCTGCACAGCGCAGTACCGCCGGTCATACAAAAGGGAACATCGGCGCCGAGGCAGCCTCCAACTTGCAGAAGCGTCTCTTTGGAAAGTGGATTTTGAAAGAGACGATTGAGCAGTAAAAGCACCGCACCAGCATCTGTACTGCCACCGGCAAGGCCACTGGCAATGGGGATTCTCTTTTGCACTGTGATGGCTGCCCCCGCATCCCTTATATTACTTTCCCGAAAAAAAGACTGGGCGGCACGGTATGCGATGTTTCCCTCATCGCAGGGCAGGTCAACTCCGGGGCAGGATAGGTCGATACCTGCGGGAGTTTTTTCTACAGTGACTAAGTCGTATAGGGAAACGGTTTGCATAATGCTGCAAATAGTGTGGTATCCGTCTGGACCCGCCGGCCCCACGTCCAAAAACAAGTTGATTTTCGCCGGTGCAAGGATGCTGCATCTCATAAGTCTCTCCTCAGTGGGCAAGCCGCAGTATCAAATTTTTTCGGATCTTTACGGCATTTTTCGGGCACATTTCCTGACAGCAGTAACAGCGAATACAGTTTTTGTCTCGGATTTTCAAGTGCTTTTTGCCGTTCTTTTCCTTGACAAGAATGGTTTTCTTGGGACAAGAAGCGGCACATACGCCGCAGCCAATGCAAATCTTTTGATTGATCTTCGGCCGGGGCTCCAGAAAATGCACCAGCCGACCGCCAAATAAGTCGGGAAAGTCCCGCAGAATAGAGCGCCGGCTTGTATCTGGCGGAGTGACGTCGCTTGTAATATGCTTTTCATAATCTGCGCCTATAATGGTGAGATCGGAAATATCGGCCGGACAGAGCGCGCGCTGAATGGAAGCCTGTACTGTGGGAACGGTCCCGGCAAAGCCCAGTAGATGTTCGGCGAGCAAATCCAGTGCAAAGGGGGAGAGAGAAGTCATCAGTACCCCATAAGCTCTGGGAGTGCCTCCTGTGGGGCCGTTGCCCTCCATGCCCCAGATTCCGTCGCATATGGTGATCAGTGTTTTCTTTTCTGTTAGCATCTGGGTCAGATCGCAGAGCATCTGGGAAAAGCTCTCTATTCTGCTGAACCGGGCATGCATCTCTATTTTTTCTGTACCGGGAATCACTCCGTACAGATTTTTTACGCCGCAGCTCATTTTGGTAAGGGAATGGGTTTTCAGCTTGCAGATGTTTACGATTATGTCCGCATCGCAGATAGGCTGAATCACATGGAAGCTTCTGCAGACTGCGCCCGCGGGAAACTGCATCTGGGAAGCGCCGGTTTTGAAGTTCAAAGAAATATTTTCCTTTCCAGCAACTTCTTTTATACCGCACCCGCTGTAATGGAGCCGCATGGTGGTTTCCGTATAAGGGCCGCCGGAGCTTTCCGCAATCAGCAAATCCGTTGCTCCCAGGCTGCGCAGAGCTCTGGCTGCACCTGCAATGACGGCGGGATGGGTGGTGGCCGCATAGTCTGGATTTTTGCTCATCACCAGATTGGGCTTGATGACGATTCTTTTCCCGGACAGCTGTTCCGCACCCGCGCCGGCAGCTGCCAGCTGCTTTGCTAGAATCTTAGCGATACTCTCCACATTGTATTCGGTGCAGCCGTCAAGGGCCACTGGATAAAATTGCATATACTCCCCTTTAGTCTACGATATAGTGTGCCCCTACGCTTTCTTTTCGGGCACATGCAGCGGCAAAAATCATTTTTGCCGTTTGGGCCATGTTGCAGATTTCATACGCGTCCTTTGTATCCAGGCGAAGCGGACGGTATTTTTCAAGAAGTTCTTCTATTATCTGTGCGCCTGCCTGCAGTTCTTTACTGTGGCGGACAACACCCGCATATTTCGTTAGTGTCTCCCGCACCAGGGCACGATCCCGGGCGATTTCTTCCGAGGTGATTTCTTTTGTCCAGTGTGTGGAATCCGGCAGGGAGAGTTCTTTCATTTTTCTGCTGGCCCCATTGATGTGGCGCGCGGCGCGCCGAGCAAATACCAGGCATTCCAGCATAGAATTGCTGGCTAGGCGGTTTGCACCGTGGATACCGGTAGACGCCACCTCGCCGCAGGCATAAAGCCCCTCCATGCTGGTCATGGCGTCCAGATTGGTTTTGACGCCTCCCATAATATAGTGCTGGGCGGGGCGTACGGGAATTTGATCTCGTGGAACCATGATTCCAAATTTGTGGCATTCCTCATAAATGGTGGGGAAGCGGGCGGAGAAAAAAACCTCTGTCATGGAGGACACATCCAAAAAAACGTTTTTCTCGCCGGTTTTGTCCAGCTCCTGAAGAATACATCTGGTGACAATGTCCCGGGGGGCCAAGTCCTTCAGCTTATGCTTGTCACGCATAAATGCCTCGCCTTGGTGATTGCGCAGAATGCCTCCTTCGCCCCGTACTGCTTCTGAAATGAGGAACAGTCTGTCGCTGTGCTTTGGAGAAATCAGCGTGGTAGGGTGAAACTGAATCATTTCCATATTTTCACATATTACACCGGCCCGATGGGCACATGCCATGCCGTCTCCTACGGCTCCTCTGGGATTGGTGGTGTACTGATATAGATACCCTATACCGCCTGTCGCAAGAATTACATTGGGGGCATGGAGGATGAACGGCTTTTCATCCTCCCCGGAGACGATACAGCCTGCGGCGCTGCCATCTGCAGTGAGCAGGTCAATGAGATACGTGTTGTAAAATATAGTGATATTTTCCTTATCCTGTACAATATGTCCCAGCTGCTTGGTGGTTTTCCGGCCCGTTGCGTCGCCGCCGCAGTGTATAATTCTGCGGCAGGAGTGACCGCCCTCTCTGGTGATCTGCAGTTCTCCCTCGGGATTCGTATCAAAGGGAACGTTCAAGTCAATCAGTTCCTGAATATTTTCCGGGCCTTCTTCTACCAGTACGCGCACTGCCTCCTCGTTGCAAAGGCCGGCGCCTGCAGTGAGGGTGTCTTCAATGTGGGATTCAAAATTATCCGTGGGGGACAGCACGGCGGCAATCCCCCCCTGGGCAAAGTAGGAATTGCTTCTTTTTAGGTTTTCCTTGGTTACCAAAGCGACCCGGAGCGCAGGATCTATATGAAGTGCTCCGTACAGCCCGGCAATTCCGCTGCCGACAATGACTACGTCAAAATTTTGGATGGGAAGCGCGTCAAAGGCGCCGCTGAATAAATATCTTCGCATGTGACCGCCTCCCGCTCAGACAAGCCTGAATTTCAGACTGATATCCATGGCGCGTACGGAATGGGTCAGCGCGCCGATGCTGATAAGATCTACGCCGGTTTTTGCAACTGCCTCCAGATCCTTTTCTCCCATATTGCCGGATGCTTCTGTCAGGGCGCGGCCAGCGACCATTTCCACGGCTGTCTGCATTTCTTCGCAGGACATATTGTCCAGCATAATAATATCTGCTCCGGCGTCCAGTGCTTCCTGGAGCATGTCCATATTTTCTACTTCCACTTCAATTTTCAGCGTATGGGGGGCTGTGGCTCTGGCCGCAGCGACCGCATTCTGAATACCGCCGGCTGCAACAATGTGGTTGTCCTTGATCAGTACGCCGTCAGACAGGTTGAAACGGTGGTTGACGCCGCCGCCGCACCGCACAGCATATTTTTCCAGACACCGCAGGCCGGGGGTGGCTTTTCTCGTATCTGTAATTTTTGCTTTATAGCCCGATACGCTTGCCACTGCCTTTGCCGTAGCGGTTGCGATGCCGCTCATATGCTGCAGCAGATTCAGTCCCACCCGTTCTCCGGTGAGAACGCTCCTAGCATTGCCGGATACCTCTGCCAGCACGTCTCCTTTTTGGAAAGAGGAACCTTCCGGTGCGTGTATTGTTAATGCGATATCCCGATCCAAAAGCTCAAATACTGCCTGCACAATGTCCATACCGCAGAGTATGCCACTTTCCTTTGCAATATACCGACCATGTGCCACGGCTTCTGGAGGAATGGTAGCTAGAGTGGTAATATCGCCGCCGCCGGTATCTTCCTCTAGGGCGGTGCGCAAAAGGGCTTGTACGGATGGAATGGATGTAATTTTCATGATGAAGCAGGACCTTTCTATGTCTCTCTGTTGTAAGACCAAATTTGCATATACTTATTCTAGTATAACACAGTGTCCGTACCAATGCAAGAAAAAGCGCAAATTTTGCCATTTGAGGTTTGTCTATCTATACCTAGGTTTCTTGAGACGACTTTCGGTCCTATTTACATGAGTTCCCCGATGCTCCATCCGGAGAAAATTCCAGTGTGCGGTTCGTAAAACAATATCAGTTGCGTTCCGGACAGATTTGTGCCGATCAAAAGCAGCATGTCGTTGTAACTGACCGTTTGGATTGGGAGAGAAAAATTAAAAAATACCCACGGGGCACTCTCCGTAATATACATTTGTGGAGAGTCAGAGCCCGTGTAGGCATGCACCGCATGCGAATTGGAACACAACATTGAAAACTGTAAAAGCAGATTATTTTGTGTGGCAGTATTGTCTGTGTCAATTTTGCCTTCAGCCTCATACGTTTCCCAGGCAAAATCTTCAAATATATATTCTGCCTGCAGCAAAATTTCCTGTAATTGCTCTGTTGCCTGATCTTTTTCTTCCATTGTTAAGTGTGTATCTGAGACGGGGGTGCAGACGTAATAAATCAATTCCATCCATGCGACATCGACAGCAAGCGTAAGCATATACTGGCCGCTCTGTGCTTCATACGTATATTCCTTGAGAAATAGATACTGCTCTGCCTCGTCAAATTCCAAGTGGCTGGCAGGGTCAAATGCTTCGCTTGCAGGCATTGCGTCAGGTTGTAGTTGCTGAATCGTCTGTCGGATTTGGGAGTTTGCGTCCTGCGCCTGTTGCTGGGACAAATGCAGCGTTTGATTTTGTTCCGGAGCGTAGTGGTTCCAGGGATAAAGAGTGAGTGCTTCACTTTCTGCAATATATAATGGATATTTTTCCATATCCATTTCTGTAGTTGTCAACGCACTTTCTTCCCAGGACGGAATATATTCCGGCAGCATGGCGGCGGCAAATCCGGCAGAAAGGATCAGCACAGCAAGTAAGTAGGGGAGTATTCTTTGCATCCACTGCATCTTTTTTCTCCTTTAAATTGCGTAAATCGACCTGCTACACTTCTGCTGCGGGTAAAACAAGCCATACAATCGTTCCTTTTCCCTCGTGACTGCGAATATGTAGCTGTGTGTTGTGCATGCGGGCAATTTTACAGCACAGGGAAAGTCCCAGCCCTGCGCCATTTTCCTTGCGGCTGCGAGATTTATCTGCCATATAAAATGGTTCGGTCGCGCGCTGCAGCTGCTGCGCATTCATTCCGATTCCGTGATCCTTAACCGCTATAATGCTTTTACCTCGTTTGGTTTGGCAGGACAGCTGAATTTCGCCGCATGGGCGAGAGGCTTTTATGGCATTGTCTATCAAATTATAGAGCAGAGATTTGAACAATTCTTTATCGATAAAAAGCGCAGTTTTGTCACAGTGAACGGAAAGTCGGATGTGACGCTGCAGGCACATAGGTGCCGTAGCAATGCGGATTTCTTCAAATAATGCTGCCGCTGATATCCGTTCCATCTCTGCTTGCACGTGCTCCGTAGTCGCAAGCTGGAGCAGCTTTCCGGAAAGGGTTTGGAGCCGTTTGGCTTCGGTGACGATAATCTGCGCATACTCCTGCCGCAGCTCCGCATCCATCGATCGTGTGACACGCATCAGGTCACCGAATCCCATAATGGAAGTCAGCGGCGTTTTGAGCTCATGGGCAAAGTTGTCCACAAACTGTTTGCGGGAATCGGCTATATGCTGCAGCTGCTCCATATGCTCCTCTGTTGCCTGTGCCATGTTATTGACATGCGCTGTCAGTTGGCGTAGTTCTGCCGCCCCTCGAACCTTCAGCCGGGTACTGTAGTCCCCATCTGTAATCTGTTCCAGCCCCTTGTTGATGGCAGACAGCGGACGAAGATAAAAGTAGGTAGTGAGGAGCAGCAGTACCGCAATGATGGCAGCAGCCAGCAGATTTATATAGCATATCATTTGCATCTGTTCTGCTCTGCCCGTATAGAGCGTATCCAAATTCATTTCAGTATATAAAATATAGTCTGTCGCCTCTATTGTCAAAATGGAACCGTTCATCAAATAAACAGACGGAGCATCGCGGCTGATCTGCTGTACGCAGACATTCCGCTCACTGATATTTTTCAGAAAGGCTTCCGCTCTTTCTGAGACTTCAGCGGGATATGCGGCAGCCGGTGTGCCGTCCAGATAGAGTGCCGCCCCGCTGATATCGACACTTTCGCGAAGATATGTATCGGCAATTTGCTGTACTTGCTCTTCTCCCAATACAGGAAGGGAAGATACAAGTCTTTGGTATACGACCTGGCTGGAGATCCCTGCCGCCAGATTTGCGTGCACTTCGGCGGCACGTGCCTTTCCCTGCTGCAGCGTACTATTGAAATTTCTGCTTTGAATTATCCATCCGGTTGCTGTTGTTGCCAAAATGACAAGAAATAGGGAAGTGAGAAATATTCTCTGCCAGAGTTTCATGGGCTCTTCTCCAACCGGTACCCCAATTTGGGAATGGTTACCAGACGGTCGTAAAGCTTTAGCTTCGCGCGAAGCTGCTGTACGTGTATATCTACTGTTCGCGTCTCTCCTGCAAAGTCATATCCCCATACTGCTGCGAGAAGCCGTTCACGTGTCAGGGCGATGACGGAATTTTGCAAGAAGAAGGTATGCAAGTCAAACTCTTTTGGCGTTAGAGAAATGATTCTTCCTGATTTTTTTACCGTATGCCGTTTCAAATCTACTTGGATGTCATCGTATGTAAGAATTTTTTCCGCTTTGTTCGTTCGGCGTAGGACAACCTCAATGCGTGCCAAAAGCTCAACTATTTCAAAAGGCTTGACGATATAATCCTCTGCACCGCTCCGCAGCCCACGTACTCGGTCGCTTACTTCCTGCATGGCGGTAAGAAAAATTACCGGTACTCCCTTAGTTCGAATTTGTTCCATGACACCGAAACCGTCTAACCCCGGCAGCATAACATCCAGAAGCACAAGGCTAAATGGTTCATGCAATATCCGGGATACGGCGGTTTTGCCGTCGGCACATTGGTCACTTTCATACCCTACGATATCCAGGGCAGCTGCAATCATTTTTGCAATATGCGGATCGTCCTCTACGATCAATATTTTTATCAATTGCCTGTCGCCTCCCCGCATTCTTTACAAAAAGTATAGCATATATACCGGTAAATTACAAAGTTAACTTCTCCCTTTTTACATTTTTCTTACATCTTTTTGCGGACAAGCTGTCAGCTGCCGCCGTAAGATAAAACAGCGGCGCTGTGCGGTAGCTCCTTTTTTATAAATCGTTTTTCTCCAGCTTTCCGTGCTGCGCCGCCGAGAAGAAAGGAGAATTTATTATGAAGCTTATTTTTTTTCGTTCCGTTTTGTTGCTTACGATTTTTTCATTTGTCCTAGGTGCATGTGGCGATTCACCGGATTCCTCACAGGGAATTGTACCGGATACTACCCTGGTATGGGAGACCCCCGCTGTTACAGATAAAGAATCGGAGGAGCCCAAGGGAAGAATTTTGATTGACCCTGGTCATGGATTTGAAGATCCAGGATGTACAGCATATGATGGCAGCTTTACCGAAGCGCAGATTACGGAAAAAATGGCCGTCATGCTTCAGCAAGAGCTAATTTCACGCGGGTGGGAAGCAGAGCTTACCCATGACGGAAAACATATGCCGGATGCAGCGTTGCTGTATGCAAGCGCACAACAAATGCCGCTGCGAAACGATGTAAATGTGAACCCCCAGGAATGGGTTTGCGACAATGCTGTATTTAGTAAATATGAACGTGTGCTGTATGCAAACGCTTGTAATCGGGAAAAACCAGTGACTCTATTACTTTCCCTCCATGTTAATTCCATTGAGACGTCTGCCCAGACGGTGAGAGGATTTGAAATAGATTATTACAAGGATCATCCAGACGCGGCTATTGCCGGCAGCTTTTGTGAAATACTGAAAAAGGCGCTCAGAGATACATTTAATCAAAAGATCAGGCTTTTTGCAGACAATGCCGAAGAAGCCTTTGTTGTAACGAAATACACGGATATGCCTTCTGTTTTGTTGGAGATGGGATATGCCAGCAATGCAAAAGACGCGGCGCTTCTCACTAGCGCTCAGTTTCAGACACAACTTACGCAATCTATCGCGGATGCAATAGACAATACTTTTTAAATAATAGATAAAATAATCCTACTAAAAATTCACTTTTTTGACAAAAACCATTGACAATTTATACAAAACATGATATATTTGGAGTAAATAATATAACAGTTATGTTAAATTTGCTCATTGTAAGGTAAAAATAATTTAAGCAATGAACCTCCAAATATGATGCAGAAGGGAGTTGACGCCCCAAAACTATTTGTAATTCCCATTAAAGCAAATGTAGACAAAAGAAAGCAAAAAAGTTAGCGGAGGACTTGTTTATGAAAAAATTTTTTAAAGCACTGGTACTTATTCTGGCGGCAGTATTTTGTCTCCAGGCAGGCCAGATATTTGCCGCAGCCGAGGACGTAGGAACATCTGAAGACTGGGAAATGACCGACACCATTTCGTTGGATGTGGCTTCTACATATGCCCAGGAAATTCTGGCGGACCCTCTGGCCGCTTTTGATGGCCTCCAGGTGCGGGAGGTGTATATCACAGAAAAGTGGATATTTGAAGGCATAGGAACGTACCTCGGCCTCCTTCTTGTTGTGGAGGAAGGTGCGCAAATCGATGCAATTGTATCTCAGCTTTCGGAGGACGTCCGCTTCAACAACGTGCGCCACAACGTGCCCACCGAAACGGTAAATACATTGGAGCTGATCCCTTCTGCCGATACGGTGGAGGTAGGCGAAACGGTGACAATCCAGCTGGACGGGACGCTGGAAATAGGTTCTTCTTCCAATGAGCCGCCGTACAAAACCATTTCAGCGGTGATAGACAATTTTGACCCGGAAAAGGAATACACGCCTGCGGATTTTCCCCAGTTTGCCTTTTCTGAAGTGCAGGTGAATTCCTTTCCGGGGGATACACGCGGATATTTTACCCTGACGCTGGCGGAGCCCGGATACTGTAATTTCTATCGAGCCATCAACGCACTTGCTCTGGATTCGAATATTGTAATAGTCCAGTCCGGAGACTATTTTGCCGTTCCAGATGTGTTTTATTATCCGGAATGGGAGATTTCCGATCCGTCGGTGGCTTCCTTTGTAACAGATACACCAGACGAAAACGGTCAAATGGTGCTGGAAGGGCTGCAGCCGGGGAAAGTCACGATTACCTATACACCTTCTCTTGGGTACTACTTGGGAACTGAGTATGCGGTAACTTGTGAGATTACCGTAACGGAAAGTGAGCCTGCTCCGGTGTCAACGGAGGAACCGGCGCCTGTGAGTGAAACAACAGATACTGGTTCCGGCGGAAATTCCGGAAGCGGGGAGAGAAGTCCTCAGACAGACGACGAAGGGTTTGGTATCCTGTGCTTCCTTGTTGCGTCGGCTTTTATTGTACTTGCGGCTGTGGGAATAGTTAGCTATAAGAAGAAAGCTTAACGCTGACTTATAGGGGAGTGAAGAAAAAGCCTACAGGAATTCTCCTGTAGGCTTTTTAAATAAATATGTTAAAAATTATTGTTGCCGTGGCGTCCAGCGTCTTCAGTTGACAAGGGCACTTCTTTAGGGTATACTAAATATTAATTGTATCTATCGGGGGAAAGGAATCGGTTATATGAAGAAACTGCTGTTGCTTGTCAATCCCACATCCGGGAAAAGAGCATTGGAAGATTCTTTTATGAATGTAGTGACGATTTTTTCTGAGGGTGGGTATGACGTAACAACTCATCTTTCCAAGGATCCGCAGGATCTTTTTGACTGTGCATATAATGGCGGAGCATATGATTTAATTGTTTGCTGCGGCGGGGATGGTACGCTGAATATTGTTGTAGATGCAGTATATCAGTCGGGGACGGATACGCTCATCGGCTATATCCCCGGCGGAACGACCAACGATTTTGCAAACAGCCGCCATATTGACAGCATTGCCACCGGGGCAGCAAAACAAATTACAGAGGGGATTATCCGGGATGTGGATCTTGGCATGCTTGTCGAAAAACCGTTTGTATACGTGGCTGCGTTCGGTATGTTTGCAGACATTTCTTATCTGACCAGCCGAGAGAATAAGCAAAATTTTGGTTATGCGGCTTACTTGTTCGGTGGGATCAAATCCTTGGCAAAGGCAAAGACGTATCATATGCGTGTGGAGCATGACGGGGAAGTGCTGGAGGGAGATTTTATTTTCGGCATGGTGAGCAATTCCAAACGAATCGGTGGATTTGAGCTGCCGATTATAAAAAATGTTTTGTACGATGATGGGGAGATGGAAGTCACCCTGGTGCGCAAACCGAAAAATCCGGGGGAAACGACTCGGCTGATTAACTGTCTTCTGAATCAATCCTCCGATGACGCCAGCATTCATTTCTTTAAAACAGCCTCGCTTCGCTTTACCTGCGATGAAGAAATTCCCTGGTCGCTGGACGGAGAGTTCGGCGGTGCCTATAAAACCGGAGAGATGCAGGTAAAAGGCGCTGCGGTGCGGATGATATTTTAAGATATAAAAACGAGGAAATATATGATTACAGTCAGCAACTTATCCTTTCAATTTGACGGACAGTATTTGTTTAAGAACGTGGATTTGAAATTTACGCCGGGCAACTGTTACGGTGTGATCGGAGCAAATGGTGCGGGAAAGTCTACTTTCTTTAAGCTTCTATGCGGGGAATTGGAGCCTACTACGGGGAATGTGGAAATTCCTCAAACAGTGCGCATGTCCGTACTGCGCCAGGACCACTTTGCCTTTGATGATTTTACTGTGCTGGATACGGTCATTATGGGAAACCGGCGTCTGTACGATATAATGAAGGAAAAAGATGCCATATATGCCAAAGAGGATTTTAGCGACGAGGACGGCATACGCGCAGCAGAGCTGGAAGGGGAATTTGCCGAGCTGAATGGATGGGAGGCGGAAAGCGACGCGGCAAAGCTGCTGCAGGGGCTGGGACTTCCTATTGACATATTGGAAACGGAAATGCGTACACTGCGAGACAGCGATAAGGTAAAGGTTTTGCTGGCCCAGGCGCTATTTGGAAATCCGGATATTATTCTTTTGGACGAGCCTACAAACGGTTTGGATCTTGCCGCCACCAGATGGCTGGAGGATTTTCTGGCGGATTATTTCGGTACGGTATTGGTAATTTCCCACGACCGGCATTTTCTGAATAACGTCTGTACCAATATTGTCGACATCGATTACAATGAGATTAAGATGTATGTGGGCAATTATGAATTTTGGTATGAACAACCGATAGACCACAATAATCCATCAAAAGGTACTTTCAAACAGAAAGTTTTATTAGGACACCGGGATTTCAACGCCCCAATGGTGGCAATCCTCGAAGGCTACGGGATTTATTCTCCGGCAGAAAGCGAGTTGTCAAAATTATTCAAGACAAACCAACTTACTATTGAACACCGTTTTTTTAACAACAGCAAACCTGAGGGCGAAACTCCATGGGCTGACTTGACCTTAAAACAGGCAGCTACAGACCAACACGAGATTATCCAAACCTTACGCCAGAAAATATACCCGAATACAAGATGGATTTCCACGGGAATCAGCAAAGG
>JAGZAC010000011.1 GCA_018370615.1 Clostridiales bacterium | reverse complement strand
TACAATATGTGAAAGAGGAAGGGATAAGGCTATTGGCTCGGCAAACCATTTTGGGGCAGAGGCTATATGCCAGAAGCAGCGGCAGAACTCATTCGACATGGATTTGAAGATTTAAAAATGACAACGATTTGGTGTGGCTACTATGAAAGAAGGTGCAGGACTTACCTGAATATCGAGCTTGACTTCACTCGAACCAAGGCAATTGCCATTGGAAGGAATACATATTCCCAAGCAGGATAAGTTTTGTGATCAGTGCAAAAGAAAACAGGCAAAGCAGGCGATTTTTTTAATATATATGAAAAACAAAAGTTATTATTGTATTTTGTATGTATTTATGGTAAAATATATGTTAGTAAATGGTAAAATATATAGTGTTCGAACCAAGTAGCGTTTGTTTGCGCAACAAATTCCATCTGCAGTGAAGGAGATGAGGGCTTTGGACGTAAAATTAGCGTTTTATATTATCAAACGTGTTCTGCTGGCGATTTTCACGATCTTCCTTGTCATCACCATTACATTTTTCACCATGAAGGCCATTCCCGGCGGCCCCTTCCTCAGCGAAAAGGCCCCCAGCGAAGCGGTTACTCGCCAATTGGAAGCAAAGTACGGACTGGACAAGCCGATTATGGAGCAGTATACCACATACTTAAAGGACGTTCTCCGCTTTGATTTCGGTCCTTCCATCAAAAACCGCGGACGCGATGTCTCCGATCTGATTTTGGAAGGCTTCAAAACCAGCGGCAAGCTGGGCCTTGAGGCAGCTGCGCTGTCCATTGTACCTGGCCTTGTAATCGGCTCGCTGGCAGCCGTGTTCCACAATAAGTGGATAGATAAACTTATCATGGTACTTTCCACCGGTAGTGTGGCGACGCCCTCATTTGTTATCGCAACCATCTTACTACTGGTGTTCTGTGTATATTGGCCCTTATTTCCACCAAACGGGTCCACAGCGGCGGGCTTGGTGCTCCCTGTCATTTCCCTCAGCCTGTATCCAATGGCATATATCACCCGTCTAACTCGCTCTAGCATGCTGGATGTTTTGGGGCAGGACTATATCCGCACTGCCCGTGCAAAGGGTGTTTCTCCCGCCAAAGTCATTTTCAAGCATTCCCTGAAAAATGCTGTAACTCCCGTTATTACTTATGTGGGACCTATGATTGCCTATATCCTCACCGGCAGCTTGGTGGTAGAAAACATTTTCTCTGTCCCCGGTATCGGCAACTATTTCTACTCCAGCATCATCAATCGTGATTATCCCATGGTCATGGGCACTACGATTTTTCTGGCGACCATCATGGTTATCATGACCCTGTTGTCGGATATCGCATACAAGATCTTTGATCCCCGTGTGGATCTGTCTTAGGGGGATGGCGTGAAGATGAAAAAAGATATCAATGCTGTACCGAAGAAAAATCCCCTGAGCCTTCAGCTGGATCTGTCAAAGTTTGAAAAGGCAACCGATGAGGAAAAATTTCAGCAGCAGCGCATGCGAGAAAGCACCACCTTTTTCAAAGACGGCATGCGTCGTCTCGTGAAAAACAAGGTCGCTATGACCTGCCTTGTTGTTGTGACGCTGATTGTTTTAATTGCCGTTTTTGTCCCTATGTTCTACCCCTACAGCTATGAACAGCAGCTGGGAGTCACTGCCGGGCAAGCAGTAGATTCTTCCTATAACAACTTAAAGCCCTTTGAATACGGCGAAACGGAGTTGGAGCGTATCGCAAACGGCGAAAAGATTTTTCCTCACATTTTTGGAACAGACGCGCACGGGCGTGACTATGCGATCCGTGTCATCTACGGCACCCGCGTTTCCCTTGCAGTCGGATTCTTCGCAAGTATTATCGTTTTGATTATCGGTGCCGTCTATGGTTCTATCTCCGGCTATTATGGCGGCAAAGTCGATCTTATCATGATGCGTATTGTCGACATCATCTACTCACTGCCGGACTTGCTGATGATTATCCTATTCTCCACTGTGTTCAAACGAACACTGGAGCCTTTGATCGAAGGCACTATTTTGGAGGATTTGGGCGTAGGGATGATTAGTATTTTCATCGTATTTGCTCTGCTGTACTGGGTCGGCATGGCACGTCTGATCCGCGGTCAGGTTTTGACCATCAAACAGCAGGACTACGTACTCAGCGCTCGTTCCATCGGTGCAAAAGGCAGTCATATCATCCGTCGGCACATGCTGCCGAACTGTATCAGCGTAATCATTATTTCTACTGCTCTGCAGATTCCTTCAGCTATTTTTACCGAAAGCTATCTTTCTTTTCTCGGCCTCGGTGTTTCCATGCCGATGCCAAGTCTCGGTTCTCTGGCGTCCGATGCGCGTGCCGGTGTATACTCATACGGCTATCGTTTGATTATCCCCGCTGTGGCAATTTGTTTGATCGTGCTGTCCCTCAACCTGCTGGGCGACGGACTGCGGGATGCCTTCGATCCCAAGCTGAAGAAATAATAAGGAGCAGCATGTAACATGGAGCTTTTAAAAGTCAGTGATCTGCACACCTCCTTTTTTACTCCGTCAGGGGAGGTTAAAGCAGTAAACGGAGTATCTTTTTCCCTGGAAGAAGGAAAAGTGCTGGGGATTGTGGGAGAATCCGGTTCCGGTAAGAGCGTAACTGCCTACTCGATTCTGCAGATTCTTTCCGACCCCGGTAAAATCGTCAGCGGCAGCATCAAGTACAGAGGGCAGGAACTGGTGGGCGCCCCCAAGGAAGAAATGAACAAGATTCGCGGCAACAAGATCAGCATCATTTTCCAGGATCCAATGACCAGTCTCAACCCTGTTTTCACCATTGGAAACCAGCTGATGGAAGCAATTTTGCTGCATACCAATCGCAATAAAAAGCAGGCGCGGGAGCGTGCCATTGAAATGCTTCGTCTGGTGGGCGTAAATGAACCAGAAAAGCGCATCGGGCAGTATCCTCATGAGTTTTCCGGCGGCATGCGCCAACGGGTGATGATCGCTATGGCCTTGGCCTGTGAACCGGACATTCTGATTGCCGATGAACCCACCACAGCCCTGGATGTAACCATCCAAGCACAGATTCTTGACCTGATAAAGGATCTGCAAAAAAGGATGGGAATGTCCGTAATTCTCATCACCCACGACCTTGGCGTTGTTGCGGAAATGTGTGATGAAGTGATTGTCATGTACGCCGGCGAGGTATGCGAGCGCGGCACCGCTGATGAGATTTTCTACAATCCAAAGCATGAATACACCAAAGGATTGATGCGTTCTATCCCCACCGTCAGCGATGATGGGGATCGTTTGGAACCCATTGGCGGTACTCCGGTGGATCTATTGAATATGCCGGAGGGCTGCCCCTTTGCCCCACGCTGTGACAATGCCATGAAGATATGTCTTCATTTCAAGGCAAAGGAAATGCGCATCAACAACGAACACATTGCCAGCTGTTGGCACAATATCAAAGATGCCATCGCTGCCGGTCAACTGACGGAAAAAGAAGCAGAGGAGATGTACAATCATGAGTGAATCCAAAAATCTTCTCGAAGTTAAAAATTTGAAGCAATACTTTGATGTTCCCAGCGGCTTTATGAAAACGCTGAAGCTGAAAGCCGTAGATGATGTTTCCTTTGATATTAAGGAAGGAGAGACTCTTGGGTTGGTAGGTGAGTCCGGTTGCGGCAAGACGACTGTGGGCCGTACCATTCTTCAGCTGTATAAGCCTACTGCCGGCGAAGTCTGGTTTGGCGGTCAGCTAATCAAAACCAAACAGTCCATCGCAGATTTTCGAAAGTGCGCGCAAATGGTGTTTCAAGATCCATATTCATCGCTGGATCCGCGTATGACAGTAAGCGATATCATCGGCGAACCTTTGGATGTGCATAAACTCTATTCCAACCGCAAAGAACGTAACGAGCGAATTGCGCATCTGATGGATCTGGTCGGACTGTCCAGCGAGCACGCTACGCGGTATGCACATGAATTTTCCGGAGGGCAGCGGCAGCGTATCGGCATTGCCCGCGCACTGGCGGTAAAGCCAAAATTTATCGTATGTGACGAGCCCGTTTCTGCGTTGGATGTCTCTATCCAAGCCCAGGTCGTCAACATGTTTGAAGATCTGCAAAAGCAGTTGGGCCTTACCTACCTGTTTATCGCACATGATCTGCTAGTGGTCAAGCACATTTCCACCCGCATTGCAGTTATGTACCTTGGCAAGCTGATCGAGATAGGTCCGGCAAACGAGCTGTATCACCATCCGCTGCACCCCTATACCATCTCTCTGTTATCGGCAGTACCAGTGCCTGACCCGAAGGTTGCCCGGGCCAACAAGCGTGTACATCTGGAGGGAGATGTGCCAAGCCCCCTGCACATGCCCAGCGGCTGTCCCTTCCGCACGCGCTGTCCCCGCGCCACCGACCAGTGTGCCGAGTGCATGCCGGAGCTTAAGGAAGTACAGCCCGGCCGCTTTGTAGCCTGCTACCACCTGTGAAAATACCCTGCATGGTATACCCGTAAAAAAGAAAGCGTATAACTATTCTAGAAAAAGTATTATTTTCCCGTCAAGTTACCTCTTAAGATTCAAGAAATTCCATTGCTATTTAAGAAGCGCTTTTGTTTGAATTATGCTCGTTTCAGCGAGTTATAATTATATATTATAAAGGAGGGAAAAACCATGAAGAAAACCTTGAGTATTTTGCTCGCTGTAGCAATGATGCTCGGCTGCTTGATAGGCTTAGCCTCTTGCGGCAACACCACCACGACCGATGGCGATGCGAACACTGTTGACACTATGACATTGAACGTCGGTACTTATCCGGATACCATTGACCCTGCGCTGAATTCTGCGGTCGATGGTGCCACCTATATCGTCCATGTATTCTCCGGACTGGTGGGATACACACTTGACGAGGACGGTAATCCTGTGCTGGAAGCACAATGTGCCCAGTCTCTGCCAGAGGGTGTGCAATTGGAGGACGGTAAAACCTCCTACACCTTCAAATTGAGAGACGATTTGAAGTGGAGCGACGGTACCGCCCTGACCGCCGATGACTTTGTTTATGCTTGGAACCGCGCAGCTGACCCGGCTACCGCTGCCGACTATGGCTATATGTTCGAGGTTATCGACGGCTATGCGGACATGCAGACCATGTATGACGAAGAGGGCAATCTGGTAGTTGAAGAAAAGGAAACGCTGAACGTGACCGCTTCTGAGGACGGAACGGAACTCACTGTTGTCCTCACTGTCGATGTGCCTTATTTCTATGAGTTGTGCGCTTTCCCTGCTTACATGCCCGTTCGTCAGGATCTGATTGAAGAGTACGACGAGGCTTGGGCGACTTCTCCCGACACATATATCGGCAACGGCCCTTACAAAGTTACCGAGTTTACCCAAACCCAGCTGGTGTTGGAAAAGAATGAAAACTTTTACAATGCAGACGAGGTTGTAACAGAAAACCTGGTGTTTGCTTTTAACGCTGATGACGTTTCTATTTTGACCAATTACCAAAACGGCTCCTATCTATTCATCGATACTGTTCCCAATGATGAAATCGCTTCTCTGCAGGAAGGTGAGTACGCGGATCAATTTTATGTTGAAGGACAGCTTGGCACTTACTATGTTTCCTTCAATGTAAACGATCCTGCTTTGTCGGAGTTCACACAAGAGGAAAAAACGAAGATTCGTCAGGCTTTGGGGCTGATGATCGACCGCAACTACATCTGTGAAGAAATCGGTCAGGCAGGTCAGGTTCCCGCTGCCAGCTTTGTGGCAATGGGTCTCACAGAGCCCGACGGCACTGAATTTATCGAACACAACGGCTTCAATCGTGACGGCTCCGGCTACTACAGTGTAGATCCCGAGGATTATTCCTCCAACTGTGCCGAGGCTATAAGCCTGCTGCAGGAGGTTGCCGACTCTTCCGGAAAGTTTACTGTCGAGAATGACAAGGTCGTTGGCTTCCCCACCCTGACCTACATTACCAATGAAGGTACCGCTCATGAGGCCATTGCTACTTATCTGCAGAACGCCTGGGGAACCTATGGCTTTACCGTTCGGGTAGAGGTGCAAGAGTGGGCTACCTTCTTGAATACTCGTAAGAACGGCGATTACTCTGTTGCCCGCAACGGCTGGCTTGGCGACTATAATGATCCTATTTCCTTCTTGGATATGTGGACCACAGATTCCGGAAACAATGACTGTCAGTTTGGCAAAGGCGAGCATCAAAGTTATGCCGCTTACAGCTACGACGGACAGGATGGTATGACTTGGGCTGATTCTTATGATAAGATTATCGCCGAGGTCAAGAGCTCTTCCGATGCAGAAGAACGGTTTGAGCTGATGCATGATGCGGAAGACATCCTGATGGAGACCGGCGCAATCTGCCCGATTTATTACTACACAGATATTTATATGTGCAGTGACTCCATCGAGGGCTTCTTCTCAACACCCCTGGGCTTCAAGTACTTTATGTACGCTTATGTGACAGAGTGATTTCTTCCTGAATCAAAATGGACACGGCCTTGCCGTGTCCATTTTTGTTTATACAAGCACCGTTATTTGACAACTCTGGTAAATCCGTATTTTCACTATCATCCCATCAGCGTCTCTCGCAACCCCTTGGGATAATGATTTTTTACATACCCGTCCACGATTTTCCCGCCACCGCAGGGGACGCCGTCTATATGTACAGCGCACCAGCCGTTGCCCGTATCGCTTCCCCAGGAAAATCCCTCGCCGCGCAAATATGCTCTGCACAAGGGATTTCCCACCGGCAAATCCATCTTTCGCCGAAAGTCACCGCCATATGCGCTGAACAAATGATGATGAGGCACCAGACGTCCTTTCACTACATTGCCCACCGGCACACCGCAGCAAAAAGCTCCGTCCGGACAGCCGTCCATCCCGTCGCAGAGCAAAACCACATCGTCCCGCAGCACTGCCAGCTCCTGCGGGATATTCCCAAAAGTATCCGCAAAAAAAGCTGTCGCCACCTTTTCTTCCTCTTTGGATAGGGAGCGCAGAACATTCCGAAATTGTGCTTTGCCTCGCAGTCCCGCGCTGCGCTGCATGAGACACATAAACTGCCCTTCCCCGGGGAACAAATGTGGATAAAACCTTCTTGCCGCCGACAGGTCCCGCCCGCCGACAGAGATTCCATCCGCTGTTACAGCAGCCACATCGGGGGCGACCGGCACCAGGGTAAACTCCGGATGCTCCGATAAAAACCAGTGAATCACCTGTTCATTTTCTTCTATGGAAAAGGTACAGGTGGAATACAGCAAATATCCGCCGCCGGCTACTGTGCTTGCGGCGTCAGACAGAATTTTTTTCTGCCGCCGGGCACACATGGCCACATTTTCCTCGCTCCACTCCTGCACTGCTTCGGGATATTTGCGAAACATCCCTTCCCCGCTGCAAGGCGCATCTACCAAAACAAAATCAAAAAAATTTGGATAATACCCAGCGATTTTTTCCGAATCAAAAGAGGTAACCACGGCGTTTTTCACACCCATACGCTCGATATTCTGCCGCAGAACCCGACAGCGTTCCTTGGAAATTTCATTGGCCACCAGCATTCCCGTTCCCTGCAGCACACCTGCAAGCTGGGTACTTTTTCCGCCCGGCGCTGCACACAAATCCAAAACCCGCATTCCCTGCCGCAGTACATGGCCGGCAGCCGCAATGGTACTGATAGCAGATGGATCCTGCACATAAAAAGCACCGGCATGGTGCAGCGGATGATGACCGATTAATTCTGCAGAGAAGATATAGCCGCCGCCGGAAAATGGCAGCGGCTTTGTTTCTATATCGGCAGGTGCAGAAACTGCTTTCAAGGGATTGACGCGCAGCCCGCGCACAGGCGCCTCCTCCATAGACTGAAAAAAGGCGGGATAGTCTGCGCCAAGCAAGCTGTGCATCCGGGACAAAAAGGATTGCGGTAACATATGCATCTCAGCAGCCCTCCCTAGTCCATAAAGTCAAATTCAATATCAAATATACGCACCGTATCTCCTTCTTCGCATCCTGCTTCCCGCAAGCGGTCGATAATTCCGGCATTGTTCAGAGAGCGCTGGAAATACATAAGGGATTCCCGGTCGTCAAAGTATACCCGGCCGCACAAACGCTCCAACCATTTACCTTCGCAAACAAAGGTTCCGTCCTCCTCCCGGCGGATAATCGTATCCTGAGGATCTGCACCAGTCTCCTCCACGTTCTCCGGCACAGCATCCGGTTCATACACCCGAACAGGCGGCAGCGTAGACAAGGTCTGTTCGATCAGCAGTAGCAGCTGTCGAATTCCCTCTCCTGTAGCCGTGGAAATAAACACCAACGGATATCCCATCGCCTCCGTCAGCGTCCGCAGTGCGGCAATTTCAGGCGTGTCCGCCCCATCGGGAAGCAAATCACACTTATTTGCCGCCACGATGCGCGGACGACTTGCAAGTTCCTCAGAAAACTCTTCCAGTTCTCCGGAAATAGTGTTAAAATCATCGGCAGGCAGCCTGCCCTCCATTCCGGAAACATCCACTACCTGAAGCAGCAGACGGCAGCGTTCGATATGACGAAGAAAATCGTGCCCCAGGCCTGCGCCCTGCGCCGCACCTTCGATCAGTCCCGGAATGTCCGCCATCACGAAGCCCCGTTCATCTCCCAGGTCTACCACCCCAAGACTGGGCTCCAGTGTAGTGAAATAATACTCGGCAATCTTCGGCCTGGCAGCGGAAACTGCTGCCAGCAGCGAGCTTTTTCCCGCTGACGGCAGGCCCACAAGGCCCACGTCTGCAATCATTTTCAGTTCCAGCAGCAAGGTCTTCTCTTCCCCGGCCAGTCCGTCCTTGGCAAAGCGAGGCACCTGACGGGTAGCAGTGGCAAAATGCTTGTTCCCCCAGCCGCCGCGTCCACCTCGGCAAGCCACATAGGGAGTGCCGTCTGACATATCGTGAAGGATTCTGCCGCTTTCAGCATCTCGTATAATGGTCCCTCGAGGTACTAAAATCACCGTATCGGCCCCACTTTTTCCGTGACGCTTTCCACCTTCGCCGTTTCCACCGTGCTCCGCCACAAACTTTCTCTTATATCGGAAGGCAAGGAGCGTATTCGCCCCCTCGTCGACCTGGAAAACAATATTTCCGCCGTTGCCCCCGTCGCCGCCGTCAGGCCCCCCGTTGGCCACGTATTTTTCCCGGCGGAAGGATACAACGCCATTTCCACCGTTTCCGGCTTTTACATATATCTCTATTTTATCGATAAACATGTATCTCTCACACTTCAGCCGGGATTTTCCTGCCGGCGCAGCTTTTGATAGTTTTCCATGGCATGTTTAATGATTTGCTTCGCATCCTCCGCGTCCAAAAGCTCGTCCACTACCGTTTCTTTCTGCTCCAATTGTTTATATACGGTAAAGAAATGACAAATTTCGTCAAAAACGTGCTTGGGCAGCTCATATACCGACTTATATCCGTTATATATAGGATCTGCAAAAGGAACGGAAAGAATCTTCTCATCCGGATACCCGCCGTCTGTCATACGGATCACTCCGATGGGGTACACCTGCACAAGTGTCAATGGCCGAATAGCCTCAGAGCACAGCACCATGGTATCCAGCGGGTCAAAATCGTCCGCGTAGGTCAGGGGAATGAAACCGTAGTTCGCCGGGTAATGGGTCGCTGTGTACAAAATCCGGTCCAGGCGCAGCAGCCCGGTGTGCTTGTCCAGCTCGTACTTGTTTTTGGAACCCTTGGAAATCTCGACTACTGCTGAAAAGCTGTCCGGCGTAATCATAGCCGGATCAATATCATGCCATATATTCATAATTCTTTTGCTCCTTTGGAAGCTTTTTTATTTTTTGTGTAGCAGCTCTCGGGCAACCTTCGCCAGAATTTCGCATCCCCGCACGATTTCTTCATCCGACGGGGTGGAGTAGTTGAGACGCACCGCATTGATAGACCCTTCCGTATCACACAGGAAAGTGTTTCCGGGAACCACCGCTACCCCCTGTTCCAGCGCGGCACGTACATAGGTCATCATGTCAATGGAATCGGGCAGCGTCATCCAGATAAATAAACCGCCTTGGGGCCGGCTGTAGGTTACGGACTTTGGCATATTCCGGTCCAACGTATCCAGCATCAGCGCGCATTTCTCCCGGTACAGCTTTCGAATACCAGCGATGTGCGCATCCAAATCCCGCTCTGTCATATACCGATAGGTGAGCATCTGGAAGAATATGTTGGTATGTACATCCTCGCTCTGTTTTGCAACGACCATTTTCTGTACCACAGGCTCCGGTCCGCAAAGGTATCCCAGCCGGATTCCTGCAGAGAGAATCTTGGAAAAGGAGGAGCAATACAGAACGATGCCCTCTGTATCCATGCTTTTCAGGGTCGGCAGGTCCTCCCCGTCAAAGCGGAGCTCTCCATAAGGGTTGTCCTCCAAAATCATAATTCCCCGCCGGCGGCAAATTTCATACACTGCTTTTCTTTTTTCCAATCCCATGGTAGTTCCACCGGGATTTTGAAAAGTGGGAATCAAATACACCAATTTTACATTCGGCGTGCGCTCCAGCAGCGCGTCCAGCTCTTCCGGCTCAATTCCATCTCCTTTGATGGGCAGCCCCACTGTTTTTGCTCCGCAGGAACGGAACGCGTTCAGTGCGCCGATAAAGGAGGGATCCTCGCAAATCACCACATCTCCCTCGTTGCAAAGCGCCTTGCAAGCCAGCTCGATGCCCTGCTGTCCGCCGGAGGTGATAATGGTCATATCGCCTTGTCTGCCGATGGAGAACTTCTCCCGCATACGGGCTTCCACTGCTCTGCGCAGAGGCGGATATCCCTCCGTCACGCTGTACTGGAGCGCCTCCACGGGAGCGTTCGCAAATATATCCGCAGAGATCTCCGCCATATCAGAAACAGGAAAAGAAAGAGGAGAGGGATTCCCCGCAGCAAAGCTGATAATACTGGGATCCGACAGACTTTTGAAAATCTCACGAATTGCAGAAGGCTTCAGTTTTCCAAGTTTGTCTGAGAAGTAATATTCCATTGTATATCTATCCTTTCGGTCTATATCAAAGATTACATATATTATACAGCATTCCTGCCCCGTTTTCAATAACATGCGTACATTTTCCCGTCAGTCCTCCGCAAACCCCTCTCCCAATACCTCCGATGCGTTGGAAAGAATCACAAATGCTCCCGGGTCCACCCGGCGCGCCAGGTTTGTCAGCGCATACTGCTCGCTGCGCTTGATGACACACAGCAGTATGTTCCGCTGGGTCTTCGTATACCATCCCGCCCCATACAGCAGTGTTACGCCCCGGTGCATCTGCTCCGAGACCTGCCGGGCAATCTCCTCGTACTTGTCCGAGATGATCATCACCAGCTTTGTTCCTCCAAAGCCCTCCAATACTCGGTCAAAAGCGGTGGTATAACACCACACCGCTACAAAGGAATAGAGCAGCCCCGTCCATCGCTGCATCAGGGCAGAAGAACCTACCACAATCACCATATCAATAAATAGAATGACACGACCGGTGGTCAGTCGGCGAAACTTGCGAGTGATCAAAAAAGCGCACAGATCAGACCCGCCGGTAGTATATCCGCGCGTCAGCAAAAGTCCGCCTCCAGCCCCCATAATCAGTCCGCCGAAAACGGCACACAAAAGAGGGTCCGTAAACCCGGAACGAATAAAAGAAAGTCCGTCAATGGCCAGAGAGGTAAACAAAATTCCGATCCCCGTCCGGAGTACCCCGGCGCCGCCAGCCCGCCGCCACTCCAAAAACAGCAGCGGCAGATTCAAAAGAATCATCATGGTACCAATGGGTGTACCAAAGAAGTGATTGATGGTAGTGGAAATTCCAGTGAACCCGCTCATGGTAATCTGGCCTGGTTCAATAAATAAATTTACCGCAATCCCAAACATGGCACTACCGGCCAGAAGAATAGCCGTTTCCATAGCAAATTCCCGCAACCGCGGGAAAGATGCTTCCTTTTGCAGCTTCATTTGACGTTGCTCTCCTTCGCAAAACTCTTTATTCTGCATACGGTTATAATTCCCAAAACACCTTCATAAAATGTATCGTACAAGCGATATTGAAAACGGAAAGGAAAACAATATGGAACGGCAAAAACACGAAAATATGTATCTCCCTGAGGGCTCACTGATTGACACGGACGCAAATATTCTATACACCTCTTCCCTGCGGATGCTGGAACGGGCCATGCGGCAGGGCCGCATTCTGGAGGCAGTGGCCACCGTCTGTGACTGCACAGATATGAGCCTGCACGTGGACCTGGGATTTGCCAGAGGAATCATCCCAAAGGAAGAGGCACTGTACTCTCCTGGAGGCGGCAAGGACATCGCTGTCATCACACGGGTGGGAAAACCCGTATGCTTTAAGGTGATGAAAATCCAGGATACTCGGGGGAAACCCACTGCCATCCTGTCCCGGAGGGCTGCCCAGGAGGAATGTACAGAGCAGTTTATCAAAAAGCTGACTCCCGGCGACATTATCCCCGCTGCAGTTACGCATCTGGATCCCTTTGGTGCCTTTGTGGACATCGGCTGCGGAATTGTCTCTTTAATCTGCGTAGACTGTATCTCCGTCTCCCGGATTTTTCACCCCTCCGACCGGCTGTATGCCGGGCAGAAAATTATGTCCGTGGTAAAAAGCATTGACCGGGATACCGGAAGAATTTACATGACCCTACGAGAGCTGCTGGGCACATGGGAAGAAAATGCCGCAGCGTTTTCCCCCTGCAGCACCGTTTCCGGCATTGTACGTAGTATTGAAGACTACGGAATTTTCGTGGAACTTACACCGAACCTTGCAGGACTGGCAGAGCTCCGGGAAAACGTATCCCCGGGGGACGCCTGCTCCGTTTACATAAAAAATATCATCCCGGAACGGATGAAAATCAAGCTAGTTCTTATCGACAGCCATATGGCGACGAAAAAAATGCCCCTCCAGTACTATGTAGATACTACACAAATACAGCATATGTCCTATTGGAGATATTCGCCGAAGGAATGCAGCAAGGTAATTGAAACATATTTTGATTAAAATATGGCCCCATGTGAGGAGATGCGCATCAGCTCCGAGGGCATGCCATCCCAAGAAAAGGCCCCCTTGTGGGGAGCTGCACAGCAGCTCCAGGGGCATGCTTGCGTATGCAAAAACTAGGGGATTGTGTTGTACAACCCCTCCGTCAGCTACGCTGACACCTCCCCTTCCAAGGAAGGGGAGGCTTAAGAATGAAAAAGGCCCCCTTGTGGGGAGCTGCACAGCAGCTCCGGGGGCATGCTTGCGTATGCAAAAACTGGGGGATTGTTTTACACAACCCCTCCGCCACAGCACAGCTGTGGCACCTCCCCTTACACAGGGGAGGCTTTTACTCAAATTGTGTATTTTAAATAAGGCTCCCCTGTGCAAGGGGAGCTGTCAACGAAGTTGACTGAGGGGTTGTCTCAAAAAAGCAGAGCGATTCTGCCCTGCTTTTTACATATCATTCCATATATAGCACCAAACAACAAGACCGTTTAACATCAGGAATACGTCTTGATAATCCCTTCCGCCACACTCCTTTTAGAAATGCAGCGATCCATCGCCTGCTTTTCAATATACCGATGGGCCTGGGACTCATCCATCTTCAATTCGCTGATCAGCAGCCACTTTGCACGATTCACCAGCCGTATTTCTTCCATCTTCTCTTCAATGGACAATGTTTTCCTCTCAAATTTCCGCAGGCGTTCCCTTGCACTGGCCATCCAGGAAAGCGCCAGCTGCATTGCCTGTTTAGAGACGGGCTTGGGCAACGTAAAAACGCCGTGCCGTGCCACCTCACTATGGATTTCATCGTGCACGTCGGAACGCACAAGCAGCAGCACAACAGTTCCTCTCGCAGTACACAAGTCTACTGCAAACCGCACGCCAAGGTCATCGGGAAGGGGGGAATTGATTAAAACAAAATCAAAATTTCGGTCGGCTACCACCCGTTTTGCCATACTAATACTGCCGGCAAAGGAAGTGGGGGAAAAAACGGATTCCGGGAGCATACTGGATAGAGATGCATTGAAGTTCTCTGCCGCTGAAGCGACAAGAACGCTGTATACTCGTTCCTCCAACCGCATATTGCTCCCCCCTTTTCACTATAAAGTCGGCTTTACCTGCTGCAATAAATATCCAAAACAGCGGCAGGCAGATGTTCTCTAATAAAATCGCTGTCCGCAGCAACCTTGCATGCGGCGCGCAAATCTGCAGGCAATTGTCTAAAATTTGCCGTTGCCGCTGCATCTGCCTGAAACAAATTAAAATCAGCCACCATCGGCAGCTCCAACTTGTTTTCAATGCCGTACAAGCCGGCATAAATAATCAGAGCAAAGGCAAGATAGGGGTTGGCTGTAGGATCCGGAGAGCGCAGCTCTGCGCGTCGGTATTCTCCAGTGGCAGCTGGGATCCGCACAAGCTGAGAGCGGTTTTCGCTGGACCATGAAATATACCGGGGCGCTTTATTTTTCCCAAAACGCGCATAAGAATTTTCCGTGGGATTCAAAAACGCGGTCATTTCGTCGGCCTTTTCAAGAATTCCTGCAATCATAGGACAAAGCTGATCT
>JAGZAC010000010.1 GCA_018370615.1 Clostridiales bacterium | reverse complement strand
ACGGAGGGGTTGTAAAAGGAAAACAATCCCCCTGTCAGCTGCGCTGACATCCCCCTTTACACAAGGGGGACATTTTTATTTAGGCTTCCCCACAAGGGGGCCTTTTTGTCTGGAGCCTCCCCTGTGTAAGGGGAGGTGCCGCAACACTGTTGCGGCGGAGGGGTCGTCTCCTTCTCTCACGCGCGCCAGACGGCTTTCAAAACGGATCCCAGCTTGGGTGTGGTACCGTACAGAAGTACGCCTACCCGATAAATCTTTGCAGAGAGAACACCTATCCCCGCAACAGAACCTATCAAAATTCCGATGGAGATGGCAATTTCATACCACGCCACCATGCTGCTCATGGCAATCCGGGCAAACATGGCAATGGGGGAAGTAAAAGGCACATAGGAGCAGACGATCATAACTGTATTGTCCACATCGCCCGAAGAAATGGAATATATTACGATAATCAGTCCAATAACAAACAGAAATGTCAGCGGCATCACCGATGTGTTGATGTCCTCCACTTTGGTTGCAGTGGAGCCGATGGCACCGTACAGGGACGCGTAAATGAAGAATCCCAGAATAAAGAATACCAGCATGTAGACCAGAAGACTTGCCGGAATATTGAAGATAGACTGGACGATTCCACTCTCACCCCAGTAGGCTTTGTTCATATTATAGAACAGAAACGCCGAACCGAATATTGCCACAAGCTGAATCAACCCCGCCAGGCAGGACGCCAGTATTTTACCAAACATCATGTTGGTGGGACGTGCGCTGGTGATCAGCAGCTCCATGGCCCGGGAACTCTTTTCCGTCGCTACGTTGGTGGCAACCATTTGGCCGTACAAGAGAATCACCATGTAGAGGGCAAAAATCATAATATACGTGTAGAAATAATTCTGAAACTGGTCTTTGCCCAGATTGACCACATTACTTTCAATTTCCACATTTAAGATTTCCCCAGCATCTTCTGCGGATATGCCGCTGCCTACCAGAGCGTTCATCCAGTAGAGATGCTGCAGAACCCCCTGGGCAACTTCTGTATTTGTATCATACATGGAAAGAGAATTTACATAATAGGAGCAGGCGGTGGGGGAGGTGAGCACGAAAGCACACGTTGCATTCCCAGCAGTGATTTGCTCCTCTATCGTTTCCGTGCCTGCATCTGTGCTGTGCACGTCATAGTCTGGAAAGGCCGCAGCAAAGGCTTCCCGTACAGTGTCCGCCTGCTGGGGTTCTTCCGTTTTGACCAGCATCACCGGACGCCCTTTCGTCTCAGAGCTGTCTGTGCCGGATTGAAAAATCTCGGAAATGCGTGGGAAGAACATCACTACGGCACACAGCAGCACCAGAAGCACGGTCACTCCCACAAAAACTTTATTCTTAAAATAATATACCAGTTCAAATTTCAGAATGTTTCCAAATTGCCTCATGCGTTCTGCCCTCCTTCCTGTTCTGCGTCTCCAGCGTATTGGACGAATATGTCGCTTAGGGACGGTTCAAATACCTTTACTTCGTCAATTTCATAGCTTTCTATCAGGCGGCGCATCATCTCCCGCTTGTCTTCGGGAGCTGCAAGCTGAATCAACAGCCCGCCGCCAGGCAGCTTGGTGCACTGCTCTCCCAAATCCCGCTGGATCGGCGCGGGATTTTCTGTACGCACCACCAGCCGGTCTCGCACGTAGTTTCGTTTGATTTGGTGCAAATCTCCCTCCAAAACGACTTTTCCGTCCCGCAGGATGGCGATGTTGTCACAGAATTCTTCAATATAATTCATCTGATGGCTGGAAAAGAGGACGATTTTTCCCTTTGCAATCTGCTCCTTTACCACATCCTTGAGGAGCATTGCGTTCACCGGGTCCAGCCCGGAGAACGGCTCATCCAGTATTACAATATGGGGATCGTGGGCCAGCGCCGTAATCAACTGAATTTTTTGTTGGTTGCCTTTGGAAAGGGTATCCAGCCGGCGGTCCCGGTACTCCGTCATTTCCAGCCGGTCCAGCCAGTAGTCTACTGCCGTGACGGCGTCTTTTTTACGCATCCCCTTCAAAATGGCGAAATATACCAGCTGATCGATAATCAGCTTTTTGGGATACAGCCCCCGCTCCTCCGGCAGATACCCGATCTGCACCCTTTTGTAATCGATGGGCTGTCCGTCAATTTGTACCGACCCGCTGTCCGGCGGAAATACGTCCATGAGAATACGGATGGAGGTGGTTTTGCCGGCGCCGTTTCTTCCCAGCAGGCCGAAGGCTCTGCCGCTCTCGGCTGCAAAGGAAACGCCCCGTAAAACCTGCTTTTCCCCAAAGGTTTTTTTGATGTCCGCGAGCTTTAGTATCATATGGCTGTCCCTTTCTTTTCTTACTTTGCAGGAGTATTGTATCATATTATTTTTCGTTTGAAAAGAGGATTTGGCAGATAAGGTTTTTATATTGTATTTTTTATGGAATCAATCGCTAATGGATGAACAACCCCTCCGGCAGCTATGCTGCCACCTCCCTAGGAGTTGCGCAGCAACTCCGCGGGATTGTCGACGCAGTCGACAGGGGGATTGTTCCGTTTTACAACCCTTCCGTCACAGCTTCGCTGTGCCACCTCCCCTTACACAGGGGAGGCTTGGGTTTGTGCAGGCCCCCTTGTGTAAAGGGGGCTCCCGCGTAGCGGGTGGGGGATTGTTCTTATCAAGGCTTCTCATCCTGCTTCACTCTTGTCCACCATGGTATACATGCCGCTAAATGAAGTACTGTAATGGCAAGTCCAGTCCAGGTAAATGTATGAAAAATAAGCCAGGAAAGTACAGACAGAACCATACAGAGTATAAGAAGGATTCTCACAATGAAAACAACATGCCTTCTTATGATTGCAATACATAACAGGAGCAGAGACAATATAGATAGAATGGCGGTGGACAACGGAAACCAATCAGCGTACCCGGCAGGCAGAGAGCTGAAGTAAGATACATATGTGGTATCAACTTCCGTAGGCGAGATTCCCCAGTGCATAGCCACGCCATAAGGCAACGCCATCAAAACGATGGACAGCACTATACAAATCATGGAAATCGTTATTTTCATCATTTTTCTGCCCCTTTCGGCTCTTCAAACCGGAAAAGCGTATCCTCAAAGGAAAACTGATACTGTTCTTCACCAATTTCAATGGACAAATTCCGATCTCCTACGTCGTCCCACATGTCGCTGGGGGAAGCGGCCCACTCCAGCATATAATTTTCACACAGGTGGTCGTCTCCCAGCGCCGTGAGCTTTATCACAATTTCATGGGTTCCGGCGTCTTCTATTGTGAAGGTATACATATATACCTGCCCGCTGGTGTTGTAATGCACCTCGGGATAGGTTCCCGCAGACGTTTCCCTCCACGCCTGTATCAGCAGCGGATAGGTGTCTGCCGGCTGACGCTCTTCCTCCGTATAGTCGGGATATATGGAGACAGACTGCCGGGCTGCTCCGTCATAAATTATCGGCCGGGCTGCATTCGCGGCATGATTTCTTCTGGTTTTATAGTCTATTTGGACGCCGTCTGCGATAATTTCCGTCTGTGCGTATTCTTCAATGCTTGAAAGATATGCATACGGCAGCACGAAGCTTGTGCTGTCCTTCAGCTTTACCGTATAGCGCATTTCTACAGAATACAGACCGTAAATCTTCCCGGTTCTTGTCGTGTCCTTAATAAATGTAATATTTTCGGACACAAGCTCCGCTCCTTGTGACTCCAGCGGCGCCAGTCCAAAAACGGTAACGGGACCAAAGGCTGCAGCAGCCTGTGTGGTGCCGCTGAGCGCTGAGGTATCTGTCATCTGCTCCGATACGGCAGGGGCGTCTGTCGTCTGGTCCGGTCCGGCAGAGGCTGCCTTGAAATTTCTCATGATAAATATCCCTGAATAAAGGACAAGTACAAGGGACAATAGTGCGGCTGCGTACGGCAGAAAAATACGACGCGTTCTGCCGGTTTCCTTTATCTGAATGGTTTCCAAGGGCAGGTTCCCAATGGCTTCAAAGAGCTCCCAGCGATTCAAATCCATCCCTCCAAATCTGATTTTAATTTTTTTCGGCACCGTGACAGACGGTTGTCAACGGCACTTCGGCTCAAGTGCTTCTGTTTTGCGATTTCTTGAATGTCCATTCCGTAAAAATATCGCAGCAGGAAAATGTCTTTGTCCAGCTGGCTCAGTGCATTTACAAACCGATCGATCTGCGCACTCAGCTCCATATTTTCAAAGCTGGATTCTGTTGTGCTGGGTGCGCACACCTCCTCCAATTCCGACAGCAGTGCCCGCATATTGGGACTGCGCTTTTGCGCAGCCACATTTCTGAGCAGGTCCACGGCGCGCCTTCTGACACAAGCGGCAACAAAGGCTTTTAGATTTTTGATTTCCTTTATGTTTTTTGCATTCCACACGTCAAAAAAGGCATCGTTTATGCATTCCTCTGCATCCTCGGGGCAGTCCAGAAACCGCAAAGTAATTTTTCGTGCGTAGGCTCTGTACTTTTCTGTCAGGTGCTCCATTCCCGTTTGCTGCTTCTCGGAGATAAGCACGATGATTTTGTCGTCGTTCAAAGTGGATCCCCCCTCACTTATAAAGTCGTAATTTGTCTGGATTTCTCGCACAAAAAACTGGATTTCGTTGAAGTAAATCCAGTGGAAAAGGCATAACAGCTATGATATAATGAATTTGCACAATATTAAAAAATTAGGGTGTATGCTTATGAAGAATATTTTGCTTCACGGGTTGGGACAAAACAGCAATGATTGGAATACAGTCAAAAATGCACTGGAGGAGAAAGGCCTTCCTTCTGTTGTTCCTGATTTGTTCGAGCTCGCGAAAGGCAGGGAATTAAATTACTCCAATGTGTATCAGGCGCTGGACAAGCTGTGCGATTCTTATGAGGACCCACTAAATCTTTGCGGATTGTCTCTCGGCGGACTGCTGGCACTGCAGTATGCAATTGGGCATCCTGAGAAAATAAATTCTTTGGTACTGATGGGAACGCCGTTTGTCATACCCAAAAAGCTGTTGAAATTTCAAAGCTTTATATTTCAGCTCATGCCCAAATCTGCATTTCAAAATATCGGGTGCAGCAAAAAGGATTTTATCAACCTTAGCAAATCCATGACGGATCTGAATTTTATGCAGTCATCGGCACAGCTGGATTGCCCCGCCCTGATTCTTTGCGGCGCAAATGATAAAGCAAATATGGAAAGTGCAAGGCTGTTTCACGATGCAATGAAAAACAGCAGGTGCATCATCGTGGAGGACTGCGGCCACGAAGTGAATAAGGATCATCCCTATCGGGTGGCAAGTATTTTACAAGGCTTTTGGAATGAATGTTGATGCAGAACAATTCGAAATTTATACAGGAGGGGTTCGTTATATATGGAAAAATGGTTAAAATGGGCGATTGAAATACAAAGTTTAGCGCAGTCAGGGCTTGCCTATGCAAACAATGTGTATGATATAGAAAGATATAAAAGACTGCGAGAAATATCGGCAGAGATAATCGCAGAAAAAGCAGATTTAGACATAGACAAAGTAAGGAATTTGTTTTGTAATGAAACAGGTTACCAAACTCCCAAATTAGACACAAGAGCTGCAATATTTAAAGAAAATAAAATTTTGCTAGTCCACGAAAATAATTGGACTTGGGCTTTGCCGGGTGGTTGGTGTGATGTTTTAGAAAGTATAAAATCTAATACGGAGAAAGAAGTAAAAGAGGAAACGGGACTTAATGTAGTGGCAACAAAAGTAATTTCCATACAAGATCGGAACAAACACAATAAACCCGTTTACGCTTATGGTGTATGTAAAGTTTTTCTTTTATGCGATATTATTGGTGGGGAGTTTATAAAAAATATAGAAACTACGGAAATAAAATACTTTTCATTCAATAATTTGCCGAGTAATTTAGCAGAAGAAAAAACAAATAAAGAGCAAATTGAAATGTGTTTTAAAGCTTATAACGATAAAAATTGGCAAACAAAATTTGACTAGCAAATTCCCGATGTCCGCAGTTTGGGCAGGTAAATAAATCATCAGACAAATTTTTGTAGATGATAATATTAGGAATATATTTTATAAACAGTAAAACTCCTAAGATTAAGGCAAAAATTAAGATAACTATAGTCCCTCCTTTCCGTCATCTGCCCTCTATCTCCCGCAGTGCGCGCACAAAGCGGGTGTATTTTCCGTCTGGACGGGCGCGGCCGTCGATGGTTTTCCGTAAAAACTCCGGCAGGACGACTTCCTCCTTCGATTCGATTTCCAGCTCAAAGTCTACCTGCCCAAGATAATAGCTGACATCCAAGGAAATGATGTTTTTCCCAATGGTATAGTCCCTCCGCGTTGTCACCAGATTTCCAATGTAGCGATATTCTTGGTTTCCAACAGATATTTTTGCCGGAAGCCTTTGTATGGACTCGCTGCTTTCCTCGCAGACTCTTTCCCCTTCCTGGCTGTACCGCCGGTGAAATTTTCGTTCCAGGGTCAGCTTGTCCAGCCGCTGCCGAACCCGCACCGTTTCTCCCTTTTCATTTAGGGAAAAAATTTCGTCGTCATAGTAATAATTCACCTGCACATACGGACTGCATACTGCGATACTGTCCAATTTTGTCAAAAGTATCGTATACTCTTCCGGGGTAAGCAGCCGCTTGTATTCATGCTCTGTGATATGCATAAGCGCCTCCTGTATTTTTCAAAAGAGATAAAAAGCTGCCGTCATGACAAAATCACATCCGGCAGCTTTTGCAAGTGTTAAGATTTGCTGAATTCTTATATAGACTAAAATAAATCATATCCTGCCCTCGCTGCAGACTCCGGCAATGAAAATCAAAGGTTCCGTCTTTCTCCTCACTCAATTGTTTTTCATCACGGTGGTTTCTACAATATCGGACAAATGCTCGCATGTATCCACACACTTTTCCAGATAGCTGTAGATTTCCCGCCAGGCAATGACCTCCAGGGGATCCTTGCATGTGTTGTGGAGCTCATACATACAGGAGATAAACAGCTTGTCCGCCTCTTCCTCCAGGGTATTGATGTGGATGATGTGGTCGTGCAGCCGCTTGGAATGCTTAAAGTCCGCAAACTCATTCATCAGCTTCTGCACTTCTTCGCAGCAGCGAATCAAAACATCTGCCATTTCCAGCGCGTCTGCGCGTATGCTGGTGACGCGGTTGTAGTAAATTTTTATCAGTACGTCTTCAATCTGGTCGGTCATATCGTCCAGATTCTGACTCAGCTGGATGATGTCCTCCCGCTCGATGGGGGTAATAAAGGCCTTGACCAGCGTATTGAGAAGCTCGTGCTTTTTGATATCCGCTTCGTGTTCTACATTGTGTATTTCGTCCAGCATTTCGGACAGAGAAGACTCGTCAAAGTTGCACATTGCATCTCTGAGCAAATGGGCCGCCCGGCAGGAATAGTCTGCGCAGGCGATAAAATTTTGAAAATAATAGGAATCTTGTTTTTTTGCCATAATTTTCTCCCGCTCTGTATCATAAATTTAAAATATTGCAATAAACAGCTTTGCTACAAGGAAACTGATCAGCCCGCAGCCTGGGAATGTAAAAATCCAGGTGAGCATCATTTCCTTTACGACGCCTAAATTGATGGCGGAAAGACGCCGGACCGCTCCTACACCCATAATGGCGCTGGTCTTTGTGTGGGTGGTGGATACGGGGATGCCGAAAAGGCTGGAATATAAGAGACATAGGGCTGCCGCCACATCTGCGGAAAAGCCCTGGTATTTTTCCAGCTTTACCATGTCCACGCCTACAGATTTGATAATTTTTTCCCCGCCTACGCTGGTTCCGGCAGCCATGATAATGCTGCACAGGAGCATCAGCCATATGGGAATGGCGGCTCCCGTTGCACTCCCCTGACCGTTGGCGAAGGCGACACCCAAAAACAGTACGCCGATAAATTTTTGTCCGTCCTGTGCGCCGTGCATAAAGCTCATCGCTGCAGCGCCGAAAATCTGCGCCCCCTGGAAAAAGCGGTTTGTTTTTCTTCGGTCCATTCTTCTGCAGATGATACTCACCAGCTTGCATATCACCCACCCGGTGGCAAATCCCAGGATTAGGCTCAGGGCCAGACCGTACAGCACCTTGGACCATTCCTCCATGTTGATGCCCTCGATGCCGTTGTGTATGGCAATGGCCGCGCCGGACAGCCCGGCGATTAGACTGTGGCTTTCACTGGTAGGAATTCCAAAATAAGAAGCGCCTACACTGTACACAACAATGGAAAACAACGCGGCACACAGGGCAATCAGTGCTTCCCGTGTGTTGCCGCCAAAGTCCACCATATTGCTGATTGTAGACGCTACGGAGCTGTTGATTTGTGTCATAATAAATACGCCCAAAAAGTTGAAAAGGGCGCTCATCCAAATGGCGCTTCGGATTTTCATGCAGTGTGTGGTAACGCATGTGGCAATTGCGTTGGGAGCGTCTGTCCATCCGTTTACGAAAATCACGCCCAAGGTGAGCAGTACTGTAATCAGCAGTACCGGATTGGACGTAATCCCCTGTATAAAAGACTCAAATGAAAATTCCATAAAATTTTACCTACCCAAAAGATAAGAAGGGACGGGGCTTCAAAAAAGATGGAAGCCCCGTCCCTTCTCATTTTAATCTGCATCCGGCATATGGCACCATAAGCCGATTCTGAGAGTTCAAAGAGATGTATACATGTCCTTGACAGACTCCATATAATATTCCGTTAATTTTAGTGTAAAGCGAATGTAAAAATAAGTCAATAGAAATGTGAAATATTCGGAATTATGTATAAAATGTCACAAAAATGTAACGGGTTTGTAGGTAAATTAATACAAAGTCAAAAGAGGGACAATCCCCCTGTCGACTACGTCGACATGCCCCCTTTGCACAAGGGGGCCTTTTTTTATTAGGCTTCCCCACAAGGGGCCTTTTATCTTAAGCCTCCCCTGGTAGGAGCCTACACAAACCCAAGCCTTCCCACAAGGAAGCCCACACAAACTTAAGCCTCCCCTGTGTGGGAGTTGCTGCGCAACTCCTAGGGAGGTGGCGCTGCAAAGCGCGCCGGAGGGGTTGTAAAGGGACAATCCCTCACCCGCTTTGCGGGAGCTCCCTTTGCACAAGGGAGCCTTTTATCTTATGTCTCCTCTGGTAGGGGCCTAAACAAACGCAAGCCTCCCCTGTGTAAGGGGAGGTGCCGCTTTGGCGGCGGAGGGGTTGTCTCTTCTCCATATCTATTTGGCAAACAGCCAGCCCATAATCTCCTCGTCAAAAGCAAAAGACAATCCACCAGCATGCTGATTGGAATATCCGCGCTGGGAGAAATACGCCTGCTCCTTTATGTCCAAAACCAAAATCTCGTCGATTTCCGCTTCCGTCAGCCCCTTTTCCTCATAAAGAGCATACAGCCGCGCATAAGCATCCTTCAAGGGCTGCGAACCGTAGTAGCTGTCATTTTCGCCTACCGCCATATAAACAGGCGTCTGCGCCTGGGCCAGTACCTCCAGGTCGCCGTCCCACTGGGTGCTGACGGCAAGATAGGCCGTGTACAGCTCCGGCCGTTTCCCCATTACGAGGGAACCTGTCTCCCCGCCGCCGGACATTCCCTCCAGATACACTTTCTCTGGGTCGATATTATAATGAGAGAGAAGGTATTCCGTCAGTGCGATGGTCTGATCTGCCGATGTCTCTCCCCAGTCGCTGAGCTGTGGGGCGGCCACAAGCATTTGCTCATTATATTTCTGCGCTTCAAATCCGTATTCTTCCGCCTGAAGGTTGGCGCCTACTCCTTGGAAATAGAGCCCCTCATAGCCGGGGAGCGTGACAAACAATACGCAGGGCGCGCTTCCGTCGTAGCTGTCCGGGACGTAAAGGTTATAGTGAATGTCTCCTTCTTCCTCCGAATGAAGCACATTGTCCAGGACAAACCCCCGATAGGTTTCTGCCCCTTCTGTGATGGATATGTCTGTCACAGGCTCCTCCTGCGAGAGGGACTCCGGCACTGTGTTGGAAGGGCCGCATGCGGTAAGGCCAATGACCAGAAGAGACGATAAAAGAAGCAGGTACATCCTTTTTTTCCGCATTATACTGTCATCCCTTTCGTTTTATGGCCGCCGCGGTCCATATCGCAGCCATAGGACGTCTCCGTCCAAGCGCTTCGCCTCTTTCAGAACAAATGCCGCCGGGGGATGGGACGGCAGAAAATCCGCCTTTTCAAAGATGGACACGGCGGTGGTGCTGCCGTCTGCCACCGGTGCGACAACCAGACTCAGCTCATCAATCAGACCCTCTTGTAAAAAAGACCAGTTTACTATTCCGCCTCCGGCTACCATTAACCTTTGAATTGCAAAGCTGTTTTGCAGCTTTTGCAGCAGCAGGGCACAGTCCAGCCGGGTGTTTCCGGCAAATAAGTACGAAATGCCCAACCTTTGAAGATAGGAAAGATACGCCGGAGAGACCTGCTCGGTTACCGCTTCGATGACATGGGCGGCGGGACGCCCCTTTTTCTCTAGAATGTGAGAGGAAAAGCCCAGCTCTCCCTTGGGGTCCACGGAAACAATGAAGTTTCCCTTCCCCCGGCCCTCCGGGTTTATATAGTCCTCTTTTGCGACAGATGCTTCTGCCATCGATAGAGCAGGAGCTGGACCGTCGGCATATCCGCCCAGCATGGTGGTAGTGCCGTATAGGGTCGCCTGGCAGCCGTAATGCTTCCGAAGGTCTCCGTAAGCTTTTAGAGCGGGAGCCGTTTCCGGCGCGCCGAAAAAGCTCCCGTCGATTTTTCCGTCCAAAGAGGTAAGCATATGACAGACTACAAAAGGCCGTTTCATCTCATTCCTCCTATACGTTTTGCAAGTTATGCGGCTCCTGAAGCCCCGTCTACCGCATATATGGCGCCGCTTACATAGCCGGCTTCCGCGCTGGCTAGGAAGGCTGCCACATTGGCCACTTCCTCCGGCATTCCGAATCGGCCGAAGGGGATGCCTGCAGCGATGCCCTCCTCGTGTTTCTTCGCCGCCTCTGGGGACAGATCGGTTACATTCCAAATATTGGTGCGGATAGCACCGGGTGCGATGGCGTTGACACGAACGCCGTCAGCGGCCAGCTCCATGGCCCATACCCGTGTAAAGTTCTCCACAGCCGCCTTTGCTCCCACATACATGGAAAGGTTGGGCGCCCGATGAGTGGCACCCACGCTGGACAGGTTGATGATGTTCCCCTTGCTTTTGCGAATCAGCGGCAGCGCATGGATGGTCAGATTGACCAGGGCACGCACATCCAGGCTAAACGCGCGGTCATAATCTTCGATTGTCAATTCAGTGATCGGCTGTACCGGGCACCAGCCTGCATTGTTGACCAGAATATCCAATTGTCCATGAAACTTTTCCGCAACGGTACGGATAATATTTTCAATGGTTTCTGTTTTTGTAATGTCGCCGACGACATAGGAAATTTTTCCATCCATCGCAGCGGTCTCCTGCAGAGGGCCTTCCTTTCTGCCCACTATCACAACATGCGCGCCTTCCTCTGCGAAGCGCTTTGCAATCGCTCGTCCGATACCGGAGCCGCCTCCTGTAACAACGGCTGTTTTATCTTCTAATTTTCCCATGTTTGCTTCCTCCTATTGCCTTACTTTATCTGCTTCCCGTCCTGGAAGGCATCTCCCACCTTTTCGCCCAGCACGTGGTAGCTGCTGTGAGCCGGCTCAAAGGCTATGGGGCGGAATTTTGCAAAATCAATGCTGCCGTCCCCACCCAGTACGCTTTCATCAACGCTGACGTTGACAATCTGGCCGATGATGTTTCCATCCTCATTGACCTTGATGAATTTGCACTCGAACGCTACCGGCAGTTCATCGATAAGAGGTGCATTTACAAATGCGCTTTTTGTCACATGAAACCCTGACTTTTCCAGCTTTTTCGGCTCCGTATTGGCAGAAACAATCCCCACATAGTCAGCAGGCACCACGTGCGCGGCGTCGGCAAAGCTGACGGTGAAAGCCCCCTGGGACTGGATATTGGCGGTGGTTCTGTGGCCGGCGCTCAGACAGAGCACTACCTTATCGGCGTCGTACAAGCCGCCCCAGGCGGCGTTCATAGCGTCGGCGGTGCCGTCTTCATTGTAGGTGCCGATGATAAGCACCGGTAAAGGATAAAACCAGGATTTTTCTCCGAAATTCTTACGCATGATTGTTCACTCCTTAAAAATTTTTATTAAAACATATGCTGTTATTTCTGTGCGTCCACCGGGGGTACCATCTCGGCATATCCCTTCAGCATCTCCGGGGTGCTGATATAATAGCGCTTTTGCTGGTCCATGGCGGCGATTTGCGCCATTTCTTCGTCTGTAAGGGCAAAATCAAACAGATCGAAGTTGTCCCGGATGTGGGCCGGATTCTTGGATCCGGGAATGACGATGTTCCCGTCCTGAATATGCCACCGCAGAATGATTTGCGCATTGGATTTTCCGTATTTTTTGCCCAGCTGGGTGAACAGAGGCTCTTCTATCAACGCCTTGTCACCGTGGCCCAGAGGGTACCATGCCTGAATGACGATTCCCTCCTTGTCCAGGAATCGTTTCAGCTCTTTCTCCTGGGAGTAGGGATGAACTTCCGTTTGCAGTACCGCAGGCTTGACCTGGCAGATGCGCAGGATTTCCTGGATCTGCTTTGCTGTGAAGTTGGACAGGCCGATGGCCTTTACCTTCCCTTCTTTATAAGCCTTTTCCATCAGACGGTACCCAGCAATGTAGTTGCCGGCAGGCTGGTGGATCAGTAATAGGTCAATGTAGTCGGTGCCCAGCCGCTCCAAGGTTTTCTCTACTGCATCGTCCTGCTCGTAAAAGCTGGGCCAGAGCTTTGTCTCCAGAAAAATCTCTTCCCGCTGCAGGCCGGACTGCTTCATGGCGCGGCCTACAGCCTTCTCATTCACATAGGCGTTGGCGGTATCGATGAGGCGGTAGCCGCACTGCAGGGCGCTGAGCACGGACGCTTCTGCCTCGTCCGGGGTCAGCAGAAAGGTTCCGATTCCCGCCATAGGCATTTTGACTTTGTTGTTTAAGGTTGCGTATTCCATCATACATTCCTCCTAACATTTTGATAGTTGTTAATTCGTCTGCATCTCTCCATATACTGCCGACATTTTCATACTGTTCAGCGCGTCGTCCAAAGCCTTTACTTCCCCGGGAGAAAGCATTACCTCGGCGGCGCCGGCGTTTTCTTTCATACGTTCAGGCTTGCGTGTCCCGGGAATGGGTACGATCCAGGGCTTTTTACAGAGCATCCATGCCATGGAAATTTGTGCGGGAGTGGCATTTTTCTGCTCTGCCATATCATGGAGCAGCTTCAGCAGTCCTTGATTTTCATCTATTGCTTTATCTGAAAACTGGGGCATGGCGGCACGGTAGTCGTACTGCTTGTCAAAATGTGTCCCCTTGCCGTACCTGCCTGTCAAAAATCCGTTGGCCATGGGGGAGAAGGCCGCCAAGCCCACATGCAGCTCCTCCAAAACAGGAAACAGCGACTCATAGTGACGGGCCATCATGGAGTAGCGGTTCTGCACAGCAGTCACTGGGCAGACAGCATGGGCCCGGCGCAGGTAGTTTTCATCTGTTTCCGAAATGCCCCAGTGGGTGATTTTTCCCTCCCGAATCAGGTCCGCCATAACACCTGCCACCTCTTCCGGCTCCACTTCGGGGTCTATGCGATGCTGGAAATACAGGTCGATGTGGTCGGTCTGCAGCCGCTGCAGGGACCCTTCCACCGATTGGCGGATGGTGTCCGGCCTGGAATCACAGACCAGCGGCAACGGAACCCTGCCGCTCTCAAAATCAAACCGCAGGCCGAATTTGGTGGAGATAACCACTTGATTCCTGTAGGGGAGCAAAGCCTCACCCACCAATTGCTCATTGATGTGAGGGTCCTCCGGTGTACCGTAGACTTCGGCGGTATCAAAAAAGGTATACCCCATTTCCACGGCCTGGCGCAGCAGCCGCACCACTTCTTTTCCTTCCGTGGGCGCACCGTAGGCGTGGGAGAATCCCATGCAGCCCAGGCCCACTGCGGAAACCGTCAGGTCTTTTCCCAATGTTCTTGTATACATCTGCTCATCTCCTTACATCCTTATTATAAATCCAAAAGCCGGCTGGCAGAAGTCTCCATTTGTTACTCAGTAAAAACCCAGAGGTTATAGCCCGCTGCCACCGGGATGGAGCCTTTTGAATGTGTGGGCGTACATCCCCAGGGAGACGGGAAGCATGATGACTTCTACTGCCAGCTGTGTCCAAATCATGCCGTACAGGCCCAAAATCATGTTCATCAAAATCAGCAGGGGAATGTTGAGAAGTCCCTGACGGCTGAAGGTGAGGATGGCGGACGCAGCTCCCTTGCCCATGGCCTGCAGGGTGTAGCTGATGAGGAAATTTACTGAAGTCAGCGGCACTGCCAGGCAGGCAATCCGAAGAAAAGCGGCACCCAGCGCGCTGGTCTGGGCCTCTGGAATGAACAAATGCAGGATTTGCGGTGCGAAAACGGCAAAGCAGGCCACAAAGCATGCGGACATCACCAGAGCCGTTTTCCAGGAAAATACGGAAATTTTACGCATCCGCTGATAGTTTTTCGCCGCAAAGTTGTATCCGACCAAAGGCATGAATCCCTGACAAAGTCCCATGGATACGTTTAGCGGAAGCTGGTCGATTCTTTTGACGATGCCGTATGCCGCCACCGGAATGTCCCCGTAGCCGGAGGCCAGC
>JAGZAC010000009.1 GCA_018370615.1 Clostridiales bacterium | reverse complement strand
TGCCCTCGTCGTGGTTGCCGATGGCGGTGACGATGGTGGCGATTTCGGCCGGGTCGCATCCCATGTCGTTGAGGATGCTCCAGGCCATGACGGCGCCGGACTGAGAGTGGTCCACCCGGTTGACCAGGTTGCCGATGTCGTGGAGATAGGCGGCGATCCGGGCCAGCTCCACCCCGATGGCGTTGCACTGTTCCGGGGTTACCTCGCCGGGCTGGAAACTCTGGTAGGCGTGCATCGCCACCACGCCCTCGGTCTTGCCGAACTTCCGCTGCACCGCCTGCATATCCGCCCAGGCGGTTTCGGGGCGGCAGTGGATGCCGCTCACTAGTTTTGCGCTTTCTGGTAAGGTGGTCTTGGCGTCGTTCCCGGCGTAGTGCAGCGCCTGGGACAGGGCACCGTATTCGGTTTTCTCCGGGTTGGCGGCATAGTCCACCACCCGGCGCAGGTTGTCCCGCACCGGCCAGATCTTGGTGACGGCCAGGGATTACTCCTTCGGCAGCAGGGCATCCCGGATCTGGTCTGTTGCCGTCCGGCAGGGGAGCGCGTCCCCGGGCGGCAGACGGTCCGCCAGTGCGTCCAGTTCTTCAAAAGCGGAAAACAAAGACGCGGGCGGATGAAACTGCGGTGTGTACCCCAGTGCCTGCTGCCGGAGATATTCCGACAGCGTCAGACCGCAGCGCCGGGCGGCGGATTCCATCCGGCGCTTTTCAGCCGGTGTCACCCGCACGTTGATACCCACGGTGCGGTTTCTCACGAGGCAGCCTCCCGTGAGATTACGGGGTTCGGGGTCGTCCCCGTAGGAGCGGCGGTGTCCGCCGCGGCGAAGGGTTGCCCGTCGGCAACACAAAGCCCATGCTCGCTACCGTGATGCGGCCCCGGTGACGGTGATGACGATGATGACGGTACGGGGGCCGCACCCTCTTCACCAGCCGGTGCCGTACCAGACGGTAAAGGGGATCTGGCGGTATCATCGTCACTACCGTCATGACCGTCATCCCCGTCACAGATGAAGCACAACAGCCGGGTGTTGGAGGTGCGCCGGGACTGGTAGCGGATGCCCTGCGGGGCAAACACCGTGTAGAAGTGCTCCACCAGTTTGCGTGTGAACTGGTTGGGCTGCACCTCAGTGATGCTCGCGGCGGTCAGCAGTTCGGTGGCGGTGCCTGTCCAGCTGTCGGCGCGCCGGACAAAGTCCGCCGCCCGCCACAGGTAGTCCGGAACGGCCTTCCGGACCTGCTCCTCGGCGGTTTCCTCCTCCAACAGCTGCCAGATGCAGTCCCGGGTTTGCAGGTGGAGGGTGCAGCTGTCCATGTCACGGCCTGTCACCAGCAGCCGGGCCGTGTCGCTCATCCGCTGGCGCTGCAGCAGCCAGATGGTGTCGGCGGCACCCATCAGGCCGTTGGACCCGGAAATCTGCTGGAACGGGTCGGATGCGCCCTGTTTGCGCAGATGATGCACCAGCAGCAACCCGATGCCGCGGCGGTCCGCCAGGAATTTCAGCGCGCTCATATCCTGGTAATCGCTGGCGTAAGCGCCGTTGTTCGGGTCAGCGGTGCGGACCTTCTGCAAGGTGTCGATAACCACCAGCCCGGTTTCGGGGCGTTGGGACAGTAATTTCTCGATCTGGAGTTCCAGCCCGTCCCCGATGGCGCAGCTTCCGGTCTAGAAGTACAACCGGCTGGGAACGGGTTCCTCGGTGAGGCGGAACAAACGCCCCTGGATGCGGGCGTAGGTGTCCTCCAGACAGAGGTACAGTACAGTCTGCAGCTGGGTGGTGCGGCCCCAGATCTCGCCGCCCCGGGCCAGCTGCAGGCAAAGCCACAGGCACAGCCAACTTTTGCCTGCCTTGCTGGCACCGGCCAACAAGGAAAGCCCGGCGGGCAGCAGGCCGGGAATCAGCCACCGTACCGGCGGCAGCGGGGTGGAAAGTAGAGTTTCAGCATCAATAGGTTTGTTTCTCTGCATGGCATACGCCTCCTTCTTGCTGGGCCACAGGCCGCCCAACGGGGCCCTGTGGCGCGACCTTTGCGACAATGCGGGTAACGTGCCCGCCGCCCGGCGGCGCGCGACACGGCGCAGATTTGGGCGGCGGTACAGAGTGAATCTTAATAAGATTCGCTTTGTCGGGAAAATCGCTTGCGTGAATCTTGTTAAGATACCTTTGACCGCAATACAGCAGAAAGTGAATCATGCTATGATTCACTTTGCAGGTCTTGCCCGGCAAAACCCGCCCCTTGTGCATTGGTCAGCAGATAACGGATGACGTTGATTTTGGGAATCTTGTAGGCGTTGCCCAGTTTGAGGGCTCCGATTTCCCCTTCTCCCAGCAGATCATACGCCGCATGACGGCTGATGCCCAACATAGTTTGCAGTTGCCGGACTGTCACCACGTCGGGATAGTCGGCAAACAGCAGGCCATAGCAGGCTTTCAACTCTTTTTCCGGGATGAGGCGTTTCGCAGACATGCGACCCTCATAGAATGAAAGTGTACGAATTGGATAATCATAGAAAAACCTCCTTCCTGTAATCATTTGCGGACGCTCTATTGAACTTTCGCAAATTTGTTACAATTTTCTTGTAAAACGGGGACAGGTAGGGTACAATGAATACCAAAAGATGCGCCCACGGGAAATCCGTGGACGCGATAACGGCTTGGGGAGGAGCAAAACCGTGACGACCGGCGAGAAAATTAAACGGATACGCCGCCATCGGCAGATGACGCAGAAGGAACTGGGAGAAAAGATCGGGCTGGGCGCAGGCGGCGCCAACCGTATCGCCCAGTATGAGATGGGGTACCGGATTCCCAAAAAGCCGCTGCTGGAGAAGATGGCTGAAGTACTGAACGTATCCGCGATGGCCTTGTCAGAAGGCGGAAACGGTGCAGCTGCCGATATGATGGAGCAACTGTTCTGGCTGGATGAGGAAGTGCCCGGTATTATCAACCTGGTCCGGACACAGCGGTCAGAGACCCGGTACAACGCTAACCAGAATTTTTCGTTGCGTTATGATGACAACGATGACTGGCCGCCGGACAGCCCCGTGGCCATGTGGTTCAATTCGACGATCCTGAGTGATTTCCTCAAGTATTGGGCGGAAGTGCAGCGGAAGCTTCGCTTGGGGGAGATTACCGAAGTAGAATATTTTGAGTGGAAGATCTGCTGGCCGGAGAGTGCGGATAAATAATCTGAAAACAGCGAACATTGTGGTTTGATAAGCCAGAAGACCTTTTCCCCCAAAGGATAGTAAAAGTCTGTGATAATATAAAAGGGTAGAATATAGAATCGTACAGATACAACATCCTAGATTAAAGAGTAATAAACAATAGGTGTCCTAAAGCAAGTTATATAACCGTTTTCGTAAAAATATTTTCTTTAAAAGCGTATAAAGCGTTGAAATCTGAGTTTATAATCTTTATAATATTACTTAAAGGAGGTGTGCAAATGCTTTGCCAGTTTTCGTTTCACAATTTTAGATCCTATAAGAGCGAAACTACCTTCGATTTTCAGGCGGCGACATTGCCGGAGTTTAAGGATACTTTGATTACGCAGGATAAGGCATCCGACTTGTTACCAGTAGCGGTTGTGTACGGACCAAACGGTGGAGGTAAGTCTAACTTGCTGGAAGCACTTGCCTGCTTAATTTCGACTGTTGCAAGACCGGTCCATGAGTTGGGAAAAAATCGCCAGCAGTATATCTTCCAGCAGAAAACGGAAGCGGTTCCATTTTTATATGATCACGAATCAGCGTCTAGTCCTACTGAATTCAGAATTTATTTTAGAATAGAAAACAACGAATATTGCTATTATATTTCCTTAAAAGATGAAGAAGTTATATCGGAAAGCCTATACCGAAAGATAATTGGTGCGAAAAGGAGCGCAACGATTTTTGAACGTGAAGGAAGCACCATAGAACTTGGGTACACCTTATCGAAGGAAAGAGGAATTAATACTGCCGTAAATCCCAAGATGCCGTATGTATCTTTTCTGGCTATCAACTATGATATTCCTGAAATCAATGAAGTTCTGTATTGGTTTGAAAGTTGCATCGTACAGAATTACGCACACCCCATGGTGGAGCATCGGATCATGTTGAGCGATGATGATAAGTTTAAGCACAATTTGTTAAAGGCTTTGCATGATATGGACATTGATATCGTGGATTATCGGTACGATGAAGAAACAAAGCAGCTATTTACACAGAGGCAGATTGGTGAACAAAAGGTTGAACTTCCATTTCAGGAAGAATCCGAAGGAACCCGCAAAATTATTGCAGCTTTACCCATCTTGCTTATGGCTCTTGCACAGGGGCGCTTAGTTATTATTGATGAATTGGACGCAAAACTGCACCCAAAGCTGTTGCGATATGTGATCTTTTTGTTTAAGGATAAGAAAATCAACCAGCATGGTGCGCAGCTGCTGTTCACATCTCACGATATGTACACTTTAAAAAATACCGTTTTTCGTCGAGATGAAATTTGGTTCGCTGCAGAAAATGCGAAGCATGAGAGCGAAATTTATTCCCTGTATGAAATCCGCAATGAGGATAATGAGAGAGTAAAGAACACCGCTGCATATGACAAGCAGTATATGGAAGGCCGATATGGAGCAGATCCGTATCTTTCCAATATGCTTGGGGGTGAATTCGAGTGAGCTTGAAGCCACCCAAAAAGAGCGATATGGGCAAAAGCTGGATGAAAGGCCGACAGGATCGAGTGAAAAGGATTCAGCCGGAATATCATCTGATTGTCACAGAAGGCACAAAAACTGAACCAGCCTATTTCGAAGCAATAAAAAACGGAATCAACCGACGCCATCCTCAAAAAATCCAATTGCAAATTGAAGGGGCGGGTCTTAATACCGTTTCACTGTTTGAGAAAGCGAAGGCCCTTGTTGCAATATCGCCAAACGTGTATAAGCATGTATGGATTGTATATGACACGGATGATTTCCCTGCGGAACACATCAATGAAGTGCAGAATTTGTGCGAAATCAATTCCAACGAGGAAACAGAATATCATGCGCTTTGGTCCAATCAGTGTATTGAGTTATGGTTTCTTTTGCATTTTTGCTACTTTCAATCTGATGTTTCGAGAAATGAATATTTCCCGAAGTTAAGCCAGTTGATGTGTGCACAGGGATTGGATGCGTACCGGAAAAATCGAGAGGATATGTATCAGGTGTTATTTCCCTATATGGAGACTGCTATTGCCAATGCCAAAAGGTTGGCGGCGAAAAACGAAGGGAAAACGCCGGCAGAATCAGCTCCGGGAACAGAGGTATATAGGTTGGTTGAAAAATTAAAACCGTATCTTCTGGAAGAATAAGCTTTTGCCGAAAAAATTTAAAAACCAAAAAATGAGCCGTATGAACGAAATCTCCGGGAAGGTCCGAAGATGGGTTCATACGGCTCTTATGGTTTATAGTGCAAGGGTGTTACCCTTGGAAAAGGGGCGGCTCATTGCTTGTTCAGAGGGCTATTTGCTTTGCAGTGCGTTCAGCAGCTCGCTAAACTCATTCATGGCGGACTGCAGGTTTTCCATGATATCCTGTGCCAGTTCTTCCGGGGCGGGCAGGTTGTCCAGGTCGGCCAGAGATTTATCCTTGATCCAGAAAATGTCCAGACTGGTTTTGTCCCGGGCAAGAACGTCCTCTACCGTAAAGCGGCGCCAACGACCCTCGGGATTTTCCTCGCTCCAGGTTTCCTGGCGCTCAAAGCGATTTTCCGGATTGTAGCGCCGGATGAAATCCTGCAGATCGGCAAAGGTCATGGGATGCTGTTTGAGGGTAAAGTGCATATTGGTCCGCAGATCGTAGAACCAGATTTCCTTGGTCTGGCGTTCGGGGCTGGCAGGACGCTTATCAAAGAAGATCACGTTTGCCTTTACGCCGGGTTTGTAAAAGATGCCGGTGGGAAGGCGAAGGATGGTGTGGAGATCACAGGTTTCCAGCAGCTTCTTCCGAATGGTTTCACCGGCGCCGCCCTCGAAAAGCACGTTGTCCGGCACGACCACCGCCGCTTTGCCGGTGGGTTTCAGCAGGGTATTGATGTGCTGAATAAAATTTAGCTGCTTGTTGGAGCTGGTGGTCCAGAAGTCCTGGCGGTTATAGACCAGATCTTCTTCCTCCTGCTCGCCTTCCTCATTGGTGAAGGTGAGTGCCGATTTCTTGCCGAAGGGAGGGTTGGTCAGGACATAATCGAACCGTTCGCCGGGGTCGGTGAGCAAGGCGTCTCCCAATGTGATGGGAACCTTGCCGTACAGATCGCCGATGTTGTGGAGATAGAGGTTCATCAGGCTCATCTTGAAGGTGGTGGGAACGATCTCCCAGCCGCGGAAGGCATCCTTTTTCAGAAACTCTTTAGCTTCCCGGTCCAGGTTGTAATGACGCGGGTCTGCCAGATAGCTCTGGGCGGCCAGCAAAAAGCCGCCGCTTCCGCAGCAGGGGTCTGCGATGGTTTTCATGGGTTCAGGGCGAACACACTCCACCATCGCCTGGATCAGCGGGCGGGGCGTGAAGTATTGCCCGGCGCCGCTTTTGATGTCCTCTGCATTTTTCTGCAGCAGGCCTTCGTAGATCTCACCCTTGACATCGGTGGACATGGAGACCCAATTTTCCCGGTCAATCATCTGGACGATGCGGTACAGGATGGCGGCATTGTTGATCTTATTGGTGGCACCTTTGAAAATTTTGCCCAGGGTACCGCCTTGCTCGCCCAAGGTTTCCAGGATGGTTTTATACTTTTCTTCCAGCTCGGTGCCCTTTAAATCGCTCATGTCGGCCCAGCTGCAGCCTGCGGGAATGCCGGTTTGCCGCTTATAGGGCGGTTTGGCGTATTCATCGGACATCTTTAGAAAAATCAAATAGGTGAGCTGTTCCAGATAGTCACCATAGGACACGCCGTCGTCCCGCAGAGGACCGCACATGCCCCAGACTTTGGAAATTATGCTTGTGGTTTGTTCGGACATAAGAATACTCCTTACGGACAATGCTTTTTATAGGGTATTTATTATGTTTACAATAAAAGATGCGATGACACTGGCAAGTATAGCTATAATAAAGCCCCAAAAAAGGTTTGTACGAAGCTTTTGACTTTTTTCAAATTGTGTTTTGCCTTCTCCCCAAACAAACGCTATTGGTGGGAAGCATCTCTGTAGGAAACGGCGGTCGATAGCTTTTATAACGGCAATCAGACCAAAACTAATAACGACGCCAATAATGCCGAATGTAAGCATCAACAATATATTAGTATTAGAAGGTTGTGTACTTCTATATGCTAAAAAATAAGTTGCTGCTATAAAGCAGAGAATCATCAATAATCCGTAAAATCTGAATTTCGCTATTAGCCAATATCCTGCTGTGATTTTTCGGAGAAAGGTGTTTATTTCAGCCCTTATCGTTGTTTCAGCGTCTACCGTATCAACATCATAGGAACAATGAAATGTCTCATCATATCCGGTGAAGGATGAGAATAAGCTATCTGCTTCAAAAACCAGACGAATGTAATAGGGCGATTTCCCAGATGCAGTAATTTGCAGAGTTTTTAGGCTTCTACTTTCAAAATTATCGTACTGAAGCAATTCATCCAACGAAGAAAACACAATTTCACTGTCATTTATAGTTTCTGCTTTGTAGGATACCTTATCACAATATTTATGAAGCAAAGTTTCCAGCTCGTGCATTTTTTCTTCTGTTAAAATGACAGCTTTTTTATATTTCATTTTCCCGCTTATGAGCATGTAATTATAATTCCCCCTCAAAAGCTCGTTTTAAAATGCTCTGACGCAGGGCTTCTGCCTGGTGTAAGGAAATGTCAATGGTCTGTTCAATGCTATCACACACGGATAAGGACTTTTCTATTTCGTTTGTGATCTGTCTTTGCTGCTCAATGTCGCAAATTCTTATTGAGAGCAATCGAGCTTTCTTAATTCCAAATGCTGGTTGACTGGTTGCTGCTGCACCTACTGTAAGTTGTTGTGTGACTAATGGTGCGGAAAACTGCCAATATAAGAATTCAGGCAAAATCTTCGTATAATTGGGTTGAATCAAAATAACATTGGCCGAGAGTGTATAGTTCTGTGGCAATGGAACCATAAACGGTTTCCCAATGGTACCAATTTTCCCCATTATAAAATCGCCTTTGTGTATAGTATATCTTTCCTGGTGTTCTTGTAAAACTGAGGAAGAAACTTTTCGTGCTTCAGCAAAGTTGATTTTTCGAGCGGAGTAATCGATATCTCCAACGCCAACATACGGAACACCATTTGATACTTCCGGAGGAGTTCGGTGGCTTGGTTGAGGATCAATCATATCAGCAACTTCGTCCATTGTAATTGTGTCTGTCAAATTTTGAAATGCTTTATAAAGCACTGTTTGGCGATAGACTTTCAGCTTTTCCTTTGCGGTTTGCAGCTCTGCCACGCTGGCATCCAGCCGGGAAAACAGTTCCTCAATTTTGGAGACAATCCGCTCCTGTTCTGGAATGGAGGGAATCTGTACTTTTATTTTGGAGTATTGCTGAATCCAGTATCGTTTGTGTGTGCTGTGGTCAAATTGAATGATCTGCATCCGATAATATATAAATTTGGGTAAGACCAAATTTACATTCGGTGAAAGAATTTTCATCGCCGATGACTTTACCTTGAAAGGAAAATTTACATACTGCGAAGCAGTCGTAAAATCGTCAAAAATAATTACGGGTAAAGAATTGTAGATGCCAACCGTTTCGTCAGTATACCCGATAATAAACGACTTGCCTGCAGTCAAGACAGGTGTCGAGTATGTATCGCTATAGTTGGTTGATTTGACAATATAAGGGGAAGGCTGCTCATAATTCAGCAATTGCCCCAATTCGTATTCTTTCCATCCATCCAGCTTAGTCGGCATAGTCTTTATTAACAATCTCCTGTCGGCATTATTTATCAAATTTTAAAAACAATATGGGCCCATTTCTGAAATTTCGTTTTGAGTGCTTTGAAATTTTCCATAATTGAAAATTCCAGTGGTGTGACAATGAGGACAAATAAAAGTGCCATCACTATTATCGCAACTCAATTGAACTAATCTTCTATCAATATCCCAACAATGTGCACAGTAGTACAGATCGTCAGGATCTTCTTTCAATGTTATATAGAGTTCAGTATGGCGAATAATGCGCGCCTCTAAATCCTTTGCCTTGCGCAATTCTGCATTTTCACTTTTTAACCGTACATTTTCTTCTTGTAAGTCAAGAGCTTGGGCAGATAAATCTAAAAGTTGGCGATAAAGTTCAACATTATCGGCTTTTTGCGCCACACTAAGAGCGTCCTTAAAAGCATCATAAAATCCCATTGCGTTACTCCTTACGCTACCAATTCCCGGTTCATTTCTGTCAATATCGCTTCGTACTGCTCCCCGAATACCTCGTAGAACCGTCCCAGGCCGCCCTTGCGGTCAAAGGGGCTCAGGTCCAGGTCCTCGGTCTGGATGCTCAGGGAGGTGGCAATGTGATCCTTCACCAACTGGAGCCACTCCATCTGTTCGGGCGTGAAATGCACCGCGCCGGCATTGCGGCGGAAGGTCCATTGCTGGAAGTTATAGTTTACCTTATCTGCGAAGGGCTGTAAACTGTCCGCCTGGCCCATCTCAAACCGAATCATGGACACCAGATCCGCCAGCTGGCGCAGGGTACTGCTTCCCTTTACCTTGTACGGCTTCTTGATAACATAGCAGTCCCACAGCCTTTCGATGGTCACGCCTTTGCCGCGCAGTTTCTGATAGAGAGCTTTCAACTTCTCAATGGCCATGGGGCGATCCCGATAGGTCTGGCTGTACAGGATGCGCAGCGCAATGATTTCATCCTTGTTTTCCTCGATGAACTCGTGGAAGGTCCGGATCACCCGGTCGGCGGTCTCCTCCTTCTGGGTGTCGAAACCGGCAAACAGAAGGGTGTCCGGGTTGGTGTTGTCGATGATCTGCTCATGGCTGCGGCGGACATTTTCGATAAAATCACGGACTTCCGGGCGGCAGAAAGGCTCTGCGGCCTGCCCGGCAGCCTCCCGCTGCACCGCCTGCAGTTGTTCCTCGGTGGGGATAGTGGTCTGGAATTTCCCCTGGGCCTGGGCTGTCAGCACGTCCTCGTCGAAGGCGTTGAGTAAATTCTCCGCCAGCTGATTGGCCGGAAGACCCACCACCTGGGCAAACTCCTTGCGCTCACTGGGGCTCATCTGGCTGTTCAGCCGGATCACACGATTGGCAAGGGAAGTCAGGGTATCCGCATCCCGCGCGCCCAGTGCCACATTCAACATGAGTTCCTTCATGGAAACAGAAGGCTTGCGCTCCAGGGTGCGGGTCTCGGACTTCTTGGATTTGGTGACACCTACGGCGTCCACAATGACAAAATGGTCCTTGTTCTCGGTGGCGGAAGGGGTGACTTTCTGCAGGTCATCCTTGCCCAGAACGCGGGTGCCACGGCCTTTCATCTGCTCAAAATAGTTCTTGCTGCGTACATCCCGCATGAAAATCAGACACTCAATGGGCTTCACATCGGTGCCAGTGGCGATCATATCCACGGTGACTGCAATGCGGGGGTTATAATTGTTGCGGAAGTCGCTCAGGATTTGCTCCGGGTTATCGGCAGCGTAGGTGATTTTCTGGCAGAACTCGTTGCCTTCGCCAAATTCCTTGCGGACGATCTGAATGATGTCGTCGGCATGGCTGTCGGTTTTGGCAAAAATCAGCGTTTTGGGCACTTCCTTGCGCCGCGGGAAAAGTGTGGTGAACAGATTCTCCCGGAAAGTGCCAATGACCATACGGATCTGGCTGGGATTGACAATGTCCCGGTCCAGCTGGGTGGGAACATAGTTTACATCCTCATCCAGCTGTTTCCAGCGCTTTTCACGGGAAAGACGGTTGCGGCACTCGATGAGCTGCTTCATAATATGGGCGCCGCTCTGCGTCACCTGGGTTTCAATGAGAAAGATATCCTCGCCCACGTTGACGCCGTCGATGATGGCCTGCTCCCGGGAGTATTCACTGACCACGTTTTCCTCGAAGAAGGCAAAGGTACGTTTGTCCGGTGTTGCGGTCAGGCCTACGAGAAAGGCATCGAAATAGTCCAGCACCTGCTGCCAGACATTATAGATGGAGCGATGGCATTCATCGATAATGATGCAGTCAAAAAATTCGGGGGGATATTTGGCGTTGTAGACCACTTCTTTGGCTGTCTGGCGCTCCGCGGTGGTCATCTCGTTGAAAGAGGTTTCTTCGGCGGACTCGTCCAGATCTTCCCCTTTCAGAATGGAGTACATCCGCTGAATGGTGCTGATGCACACCTGCACATCCTGGGGAATATAAGAGTTTTTCAAGCGGCGGACGCCGTAAATCTCCGAAAAAGAGCGGTTGTCATCGTTGGGGCGGTAGGCCAGAAATTTCCGCTCGGCCTGTTCGCCCAGGCTTTTGGTGTCCACCAGGAACAACACGCGGTTGACTTTGGCATACTTCAGCAAACGGTACACCGCTGTAATGGCGGTAAAAGTTTTGCCGGCACCGGTGGCCATTTGAACAAGAGCTCTGGGACGGTTCTCGGCAAAAGAACGCTCCAGATTCTGAATGGCCGTGATCTGACAGCTGCGGAATCCGGTGGTGTCAAACGGCGGAAAATGCTTCATGTTGTTGCGAATGGTGTCATCCGCTTTCAACAGGGCACGCAGGCTTTCCGGACGATGGAAACTGAAAATGGGACGGGAACGGTATTTCTGATCGGCATAGTCGGTGAAGCGGGTCAGTTTGCTGGTGGCCTCATAGGCAAACCGAATGGTGTATCCCGTTTTGACCCATTTGAAGGTGCTGTCGGCATAACGGCTGGACTGGCCTTCCACGGTGGTGATGTCCTGCCCTTTTTCGTCCGCTTTGGCTTCTACGACGCCCACAGGGGTGCCGTCCACAAAAAGCGCATAGTCCACCGGCCCGGTACTGGTGGGAAACTCCCGCACCGCCACACCAGGTCCTGCCACAGGATTCAACTGGCGCATATCCTGCAAGATCCAGCCGGACTGAGTCAGCCGCTGGTCAATAGCTTCCCGCGCTTTTTGCTCTGGGGTCATCACAAACACCTCCGACGTGCCTTTCAATTTGCTTTATTATAGCATGCCGAACCGGGAAAAGGCTATTGGTAGCAGGAAAGACTTCTGAAAAAATTGAATAGAGCGGTAATTTTGGAGCGACCCGGAATGCGGGATGGAGTAATTTGTCCGCTTGTTACTTCAAAAACGCTCAAAGTTGTGTAATGGCGGGAAGTGCGCATCTATGTGTACAGGATATCAACCGATTTTTTCGGCTTCTAATTATTTGCTAATTATGATTATTAGAATAATGATTAGAAAAAGCTGGGCCGTGTTATACAGACTTCGTCAATCATTCAAAGTGTGCTTATACTAGAACAGGGGAGCCGGGCAAATACCCGGCTCCCCGTTTTTATCATTGTTTTGGTATGCCACGCTCTGCACCGGAGTTTACTCCACGGTGGAACTGAGCGGCTTGGGGCGCAATGGCAGAAAGAGCTTATCGGATTTGTTCCAAGATGGGAGTTAATGCATTGTAGTCTACGAAGTCTACCTTGGTGTTATAGGTTTCGATCATGGCCCTGACTTCAGCGTTTTTCTTCTCGTCCGGCAGACGTTTCGCTTTGTTATACAAAAGCGTCATCATGGTTTTGTGTAAAACGCTTAGTTTGCTGTAGTCAATCCCGCCTCGCAGATGAAACAGGACTGTGTTTTGCAAGAGGTTTGCCGGAACTTGTTTAGAGACGGATTGGCGAATGTTGCGGATGTTTTCCGAATCGGTTACATCCGCGAGCCCTACAGTCACCAAAAGCAATTTTGCCGCAGGCGGGATGAGCTTCACAGTGCGTTTTAATCCCTTGACACCGCCTGCGTACAGACTGCCCAAATAGATAATTCTGCTGTAATTCTGCAGTGTTTTTACATCTTCATAGCCTATGGCGTCAATATCACTTAATTGCGACAGCTTTTCAGCATACCTCTTCGTTGTGCCGTATTCACTGCCATACACAATAATCTGGTTCATAGGTTTCCTCCGAATTTGATTGCGAGATACAAGGGGACAGGTAACGATACTCTCTGTGTTACGACGTATCATCAGTTACGGATTTCCAGTTCTTTTTCAGCTAAAAATGCTAACTGACATTGAAGAATATATCGATTGTCCATTTCTGTGATCTCGCAAGACGGTTTACTGGTCGTGGTCGGCAGAGTGGTGACCTTAACGGCTATATCCGGGTGGCTGATTGCATTTGATAGAATTTGTCTTTGGGAAGAATCCATATCAAACGGAGTTTTCTGTAACTCGTTCCAAGTATCCAAAATATCTTTCTCCAAAGGGGTGACAATCTGTTCTGCACGTAAGAGGTTGATCAAAATACTATAATCCATCGTTAGGTACCTCTCCCAAAAGGACATGATATCAAAATTGTGAAGCTTAGAAAGACTCTTCACAGGAATGGCGCCCAAAGACCAAGAGACTGCGATAGAGGGCCGTTCCGTTTCTTTAAAAATGAACATCGGTTTGCAAGGGCTTGACGCCGGTTTCTTGTATACACTGAAAGATACTGTTTCCATTATAGACAAAACGATTTGGATATACAAGAATTTGAATCTGCTGGTAAGGAAGAGGCGACATTTGCACGTTGCAACGAAAGCCTTGCACGTTTATACTGTAAATAAAAGAAAAACGAGGAGGCACCCTCATGGCGGACGTGGAAAAACTTCGCAAGGTCAAACAGTGTATTGATAGCTTGGCGGAAGGACTGAACCCTTTTACCGGACAGCCTTTGCCAGAGGAGGATATTGTCAACGATGTGCGGGTGTCACGGAGCCTGTTTTTGGCATCAGCGTTTCTACAGGAGCAGATGCAAGGCACACCGGCTAAGAAAAATGGCAAAAAACAAGATTTCCGGTTGAGCCTGGAGAAACGGGAAAGGCTGGAGTTTTCTTCCCGGCCCATACCTGCCAGCGAGCTGGCCCGGCGGATGAACGAGGCTGTCGGTACGCAGGACTACAAGAAGATCAGTTCTCGTCAAATCACAGATTGGCTGGTGGAAGTAGGAATGCTCAAGCTGGTGGAAAATGTGGCGGGTACACAGCGTCGCCGTCCTACCGATAGCGGGGAAAAGTTGGGAATCTCGGTGGATAACCGAATGGGACAGTACGGCTCGTACCAAGTTGTTCTGTACAGCGAGGATGCCCAGCATTTTATTGTGGATAATGTGGATGCTATTGTGGCCTTTGCGTTGGATAAAGGAAAGGGAGCACAACGGAACCCTTAATTGCAAGAGGTTGCTAAATCGGTCAAAAGGCAGCAGGATTAAGCAGGAGAGGAATAAAATGTCATTGGATGAAAAAAACAACAAAGATACGGAGAATAGTAGGGTGTCGTATTCTGAATACCAGGATTTGACACCCATTGACCATATTGAAAATGGTGAAGAATACATTGCGGCCTTAAATTGGGTGTTTCACAATAAAAAGATCAAAAATATTGCCTTGACCGGGCCTTATGGTGCGGGCAAAAGTAGCATTATTGAAACTTTCCTTGCAGAGGACGAAAAGGCTGCTCAAAAGAAGTGTTGCCTTAAGAGATTGCTTCCCCAAAACAAAGCCATCAGAAAATCGGCTCTCAAAATCTCTATGGCAACATTCGAAAAAGGAAATCCTCCACAGGGCGACGAAAAAGGAAAAATCCCTGTTGGAGCGGACGAAGTAGAACAAGGAATCTTGAAACAACTTTTTTATAAAGTTGAGCCCAGTAAAATTCCACAGAGCAGATATAGAAAGCTCCATGAAATTCGGCTTGCTACGGTATTTCGCAATATCGTTATAGGGCTTGTTCTGATTGGTGTTTGGGTAGCTATTTTTAACGCACCGACATTTGATAAATATAAAACGGCAATAACGGATTTCTTGCCCCCATGCCTTTCTGCGCCTTTTTTTACATATGCAATGATGGGAATATTACTTGTGGCGATTTCAGCAGTGGGAAGTTACCTGTACATTACTGTGATTTCCAGGTTCAAAATAAAGGAAATAAAATTGCCAACCGATACAACGGTTCAAAGTGATCGGGAAAGTACGGAGAATATATTTAATAAGAACTTGGATGAAATTATATACTTTTTTGAACGCACAAGATATAAAACTGTCTTTTTTGAAGATTTAGACCGCCTGTCAGATCCTAAGATTTTTGTTCATCTTCGTGAATTGAACAATTTGCTTAACAATGATGATGCAATCAAGGATAAGCCCATTGTATTTGTTTATGCGGTTCGAGATGACATTTTTTCAAGAGAGGACCGTACTAAATTTTTTGATTTCATCGTTCCTGTTATTCCGGTGATGAATTCTACAAACTCCGGTGATATTTTGCTCGAAATGCGCAATGAAGCAAATAAAAACGGAGCTAAACATAATATTTCGGATGAATTTGTACTGGATGTAGCACCCTTTATTTCTGACAGACGTATTCTTCAGAACATTTATAACGAATTTGTTGTCGATAAAAAGACTTTGAGTACTTCTCAGGGACTCACTTTGTCAGACGAACAAATGCTGGCAATGATGGTATTCAAGAATCTTTATCCGAGCGATTTTGCCGACGTTCAGGACGAAAAAGGAATAGTTAAAAAAGCCTTTCAGAATAAACAGACTTTTATTGCAAAGCAGAAAAAAGTTATTCAGGAACAAATTGATGTATATACAGATACAATTACTGGCGCTCAGCGTGATGTGATGAAAGATGTTCGAGAGCTCAAGTATGCGATGATGGGGGCTCTTATGAAAGGATTTTACGAGTTTAGCGGTTTTGGTGATCAGTGGAATATGCGAGTCTCAGTTTCCACCTTTATGGATGATGCATTTGATATGGAATATCTCATACAAAACAAACCTCACATATTGTATCGCAGCTTTTGCAAAAACGTTTGATTTCATCGTGTCCCAATCTGCCAATCGGACAATCTCCGCTGTGCCGTTCTCAAAATCAAACCGCAGCTCGCCCCATATTTGCCCCTCGCAGGTGGCACCGGTGCTAGTTTCACGCGGGGAGAAGATTGTGGGCGAGTTTCAGCAATGGGGGC
>JAGZAC010000008.1 GCA_018370615.1 Clostridiales bacterium | reverse complement strand
CATAGCGCTTCTCGGAGGATCACCGAACCGGTCGCACAGCTCGTCGATCATGTCGGAGAAGTCCTCTTCGCACTGAATTCTGGCGATTTTGCGGTACATTTCCATGCGTTGGGCCTGATCCCGAATATAGCTTTTCGGCAGATACGCGTCCGCTCGGACACTGACGGCGCACTCTGTTCGGACCTGTTTCTCCTCGCCCTTTTCCTCCAGAACAGCTTCCTCCAGAAGCTTGATATACATGTCATAGCCCACTGCTTCCATATGTCCGTGCTGCTGCTCGCCCAAGAGATTTCCCGCTCCCCGGATTTCCAAGTCCCGCAGGGCGATTTTAAATCCGGCACCAAAGGCGGCATATTCCCGAATGGCCTGGAGCCGCTTGTCTGCAATCTCTGAAAGCTGCTTCATTTTGGGATAGGTGAAGTACGCATATGCCCGGCGGCTGGAGCGGCCCACCCGGCCCCGGATCTGATGCAGCTGGGCCAGGCCGAACCGGTCAGCGTTTTCAATGATCAGCGTGTTGGCATTGGGAATATCCACACCAGTTTCGATGATTGTAGTGCAGATGAGTACGTCAATTTCTCCCTGTACCAGTCCCTCCCATACCTCTTCCAACTCGTCCCTGTCCATGCGTCCGTGGGCCACGGCGCACCGAGCCTCGGGGATTGCCCGGCTCAGCTTGCCGGCGATGGTGTACAAATATTCCACGTTGTTGTTCAAATAAAATACCTGTCCCCCACGCCGCAGCTCCCGCCGGATAGCCTCGTATAGGATTCCGTCCTCATGCTCCATCACATACGTCTGCACGGGAGAGCGCATTCCCGGCACGTCGTCCAATACGCTCATATCCAAAATGCCGCCCATGGCCATATTCAGTGTCCGGGGAATCGGCGTTGCGGTGAGGGTGAGCATATCCGCTCCAATGGCGACCGCCTTCAGCTTTTCCTTTTGGGTCACGCCAAATCGCTGCTCCTCATCTATGACCACAAGGCCCAGATTTTTAAATGCAATATCCTGGGAAATCAATCGATGGGTGCCGATGACAATGTCTGTCTCTCCTCGGCGCAGCCGGCGCAGAGACACGGTCTGCTGTGCCTTTGTCCGAAACCGGGACAGCATATCTACCGTAACGGGAAATCCCCGGAATCGGCTGAGGGCCGTCTGATAATGCTGATACGCCAGAATAGTGGTAGGCACCAGAATCGCCACCTGGTACCCGCCGGAAACAGCCTTGAACGCTGCCCGCAGCGCTACCTCCGTCTTTCCATATCCCACATCGCCGCATATGATTCGGTCCATGGGGTATTCTGCCTCCATATCCCGCTGTACATCTGCAATGGCGGAAAGCTGGCTGTCCGTCTCCTCATAGGGGAAGGCGGCGGCAAACTGCCTGCTCATGTCGTCCTCCGGGGGGAAAGCAATTCCTTTCGCACGCCGGCGGCGGGCATACAATTCGATGAGTTCATGGGCCATCTCCTTGGCAGAGGCACTGGCCCGGCTTTTCGCCCGGGTCCAGTCAGCGCCGCCCATTTTAGATAGACGTACCCCTCCCCCTTCTGCAGAGGCACCGATATATTTGGACAAAAGGTCTAGCTGGTCTACCGGCAAAAACAACTGGTCTGTACCGGCATATTTGATTTTTACATAATCCCGGGAAACGCCGTCTACGGTCAGGTTTTCAATTCCCTCAAACAAACCGATCCCATATGCTTCGTGGACGACGTAATCCCCTTCCGTAAGGTCGCTATAGGAAAGAATTGCCTCCCGGTTCTTTTTGGCCGCCGCCTTTTTTCGCTTCCGTCTGCCTGCAGACATTCCCGGCATCCCGGAATAATTGAGAAATGCAAACTGCTCTCCGGTCAGTTCAAAGCCTGCGGCGCCGTCTCCGTACAGTATAGCAACGGGATGACGTCCCCCCGACTCGCTAAAATAGTCGAAATCCTCATCGCATACAGCGGCAGTATATCCCTCCTCTGTGAGCAGATCTGCAATATTCTTCGCTTCCGTCTCGTTGGCACAAAGGACTGCCACCCGGTATTTTCCCTGCATAAACTGCGCCAGATCCTCCTGCAGCAGGGACATATTCCCGCCGTATGCGGGAATATGTCTGGTGGCAAAGTGAAATTCCGCCGCAGGCGTCAGCCCCGGGTGACTCCGGGCAAAAGGATCTACCAGAACGCTGGGCAGCACCTCCAGTGCCTTTTCCATTCGTGCCCATGGGTGGATATACGTACCCCGCACTGTTTTGGACAGTTCCCCGGCGGCAATGAGCTCCTCCAGCGTCTGCATGGTAAGCATTTCTGCTGCCTGGGCCTGCTGCTGCACTGCAGAGGCGTCGCACAGGATGGCCAGGCCGTCGTAATAATCCAAAAAACAAGCCGCCTCCGGATAGATGAGAGGAATGTATTTGTCTGCAAAGCTGATGGCGGCGCTGTTTTCCAGGGCCGCAAGCTCTCCTCGAAGAACATCCGCCGCCCGGGTGTTGTCCGTACCCTGTATTTTCTTCAGCTGCTTTTCGCAAGCGGCCCGAATCAGCTCCCGGCTTTGGTCACTGAGGGCAATTTCCCCAGCGGGAGGAATTCGCACCGGCTCCCGAATGGTCCCAGTAAAACGCTGGGTAGTGGGATCAAAATTACCCATGCGGTCGATTTCATCACCGAACAGTTCAATTCGAATCGGCGCGTCTGCCGGAGGGTACACATCGATGATGCCGCCGCGCATGGCAAACTGCCCGGGTCCTTCTACCAGCTCCACCCGGGTATATCCGCCGCCAGTCAGGATCTCCGCCAGCCGGGCGGTATCCAGGGGACGGTTCGGGTCAACAGTAACGGTAAGATGGATCAAATCTTCCGGCGGCACCGTAGTCTGCAATACTGCTTCTACTGTGGCGCAGATGATCATAGGGTCTTCTGTGAAAAGAAGTGCAGACAGCACAAGAAGCCTCTTGTGCTCATAGTCACGGGAGGCGGTGGTATTATGAAATTGATAGTCCCGCACGGGGAAATGATACGCGGGAAGGCCCCCATCCGAAAGGCGCAGGGCCTCGTCAGCTGCAGCCCGATCGCTGGAGTATAATATAAGCACTCGGCGCCCCGCTCCTGTTTCATCAGCAGTCAGCGCGGAAAGAAATAAGGGAGACGCTCCCTCGCAGAGTCCGTTGACACAAATCGGATGCCGTACCGCCCGTCGGCGGGATGCAGCCAGGGCGTCCAGCAAAGCGCTATATTCCCGGCAGGAGCGGAGCGCAGAAAGCAGCAGTTTTTGATTATTCATGTGTACCTCGTGATGTCTTTTCCTGATCTGCGGGCGGCTGCATGCCGTTGAAGCGGCCCATGGCCTCGTCAGTTTTCCCCTTTAGAATCAGTGCAGCTGCCTCGCGGCAAGAGGCAAAGCATGGGGTCATTTTTTCCAAATCCTCCTCGGTGAGTTTCCCAAGCACCCAGTCTACCAGATCCCCCTGTTTCTTTTCTCCCACGCCAATGCGAATTCGGGGGAACCGGTCGCTGTCCAGATGGTAGATAATATCCTTCAGTCCGTTGTGGCCGCCGTCCGACCCACCGGCGCGGATGCGCATCCGGCCGGGGGGAAGATAAATATCGTCCACCAGTACAATAATATTCTCCGGAGGGATTTTATAGAAGGCGGCCGCCTCTCCCACCGCTTCACCGGACCGGTTCATAAAGGTCTGGGGTTTCATGAGAAGGATTTTATACCCTTCCAGCTCTGCCGATGCATTCATGGAGTGGAACCGAACTCTGCTGCATTCCACGCCCAGCTGCCGTGCAATAAAGTCCGCGGCGATAAATCCCGCGTTATGCCGCGTGCGGAGATATTCCGTCCCGGGATTGCCCAGCCCCACGATGAGATGGGTAGGTGGTCCGGCAGTCTCTTTTTTATCCCCCGAAATTTTTTTGAACAATTCAAATATATCTGCCATTTCTGCCTCCCACACGCGCAACAAGCCCGCCTCGTTAGCCGTGGCGGGTGTTACTTTCCTCCAGTATTGTATTTATTGTACATGAATGGATACATTTTTGCAACGTCCATTTGAAAAAAAGAATAAAATTTCGCCTTTGTTCACATATTTTTTGTTGCAATTGTCTCTGTCAGAAGATATAATCAAGGTGTCAAAGTATATCCTTGTGTTATAGAAAGGAGCAGCTATGTTTAAAAAGAAAAAAAATAAAGTAATTTCCACAAAAGAAGAAACCACCGTTTCCTCGGCTGCTCCCACCGCAGAGACTGCGGAGAGCGAGCAGGCGACGGCACAGGATCCCATCATGATTCCGGCGCCGAATGTGGAAATCCCTCACAACAAAAGCTTTACATACGAAGATTTTACCCAGTCGGTAGATACGCTCACCGAGGAGGATCTTATGGCAAAACAAAATACGCAGCAGGGCCCCGGACAAAAAGCGCCGAAAAAGAAGCGGAGCCGGGCAGCAAATATTTTTCAGCTTGCACTGCTTTTTATCTTCGGCTCCGTTCTTGTGGTCAGCCTTGTGCTTCTCGGCCAAAACATCTGGGGCAAAATCGAAGGCAGCAAAATTTACGATGAGGCATCGGAGCAGTTCAACCTGTTTATTCCCGGGCAAACGGATGCTTCCGGCGCATATCCCTGGAACAACACACTGGCCTGCCTTTCCGGAGACGCCGCTCTGCAGTCTCTTTTTGACAGGATCAATTCCGGCAAAACGGATGGCGTGAGCAGTTCTTCCGGATATGACCAACAGCTGGAGCAAATGCGCGCCAGCCTCACCGCTCTGCGGGAAGTCAACAGCGATGTGTACGGCTGGATTTATGTAGAGGGGACCAATATCAATTATCCTCTTCTTCGGGGTACGGATAACATTTATTATTTGGATCATTCCTACAACCACAACTATCTGCCTATCGGCTCCATCTTTCTGGACTGTACCACAAAGGATGTAATTACCGATAATTACAACACCGTCATTTACGGACACAATGTGGCAGCAGGATCCATGATGTTTCACGATGTGGTAAAGCTTCTCAGCGAGGACCTTTTCTACAGTGCGAAGATTTATATTTACACCATGGAAGGCGTATATATTTATCAGCCGTTTTCTATTTATCAGACCACGTCAGATTATCAGTACTTCCGCACGGGATTTACCTCGGAAGAAGCCTTTTTGGAATTCGCAAATGAAATGATTTCCAATTCCAAATTCCCCACAGATACTACCTTTTCATCCGGCGATACGATGATCACTTTGTCCACCTGCACCAACGGCGCGGCAAACGGCAGATATGCCCTGCATGCAAAGCTGGTGGAAGTCGTCAGCTGATGGCGGACTCTGCTGCGTGTCTGATATGCCCCCTGTGCGGCGCCTCCCTTGAGAGAACGGGAGGGAGCTTATACTGCAATGGGACACGAAGACATTGCTATGATATTGCCAGCGCAGGATATGTAAATTTGCTGCCGCCGGGAAAGAAAAACAACGCAAAGGCCGGCGACGACAGAGAGATGCTCCGCAGCCGCAGCCGATTTTTGTCCGGTGGGTGGTATGATCCTATTTCAGAGACGGCGGTCCGATTGGGAAGAGATGCTTTTCCTGCAGACAGGAAACTCGCCTTTGTAGACGCAGGCTGCGGTGAAGGCTATCATACCTGCCGAATTGCGCAGCTGCTGCTGCAGGATAGAGCCTGCTTTGGAATTGGCATTGATGCGGCCAAAAGCGGCGCCGGGGCAGGTGCAAAGCTGGCAAAAACCAGGAACCTGGATTCCTGCCTGCAATTTGTTGCCGGAAATATTTTTGCCATGCCTGTGGCAAATCAAAGCATGGATCTTGTATACAGTATTTTTGCTCCCATTCCGGGAGGGGAAGCCAGGCGGATATTAAAAAAAGACGGTGCACTGATCGTGGCTTCTGCCGGGAGGAAGCATCTGTGGGAAATGCGCTGCCTACTATACGGGACGCCCCGTGTCAGCGAGGGAGTGCAAATGCCCGCAGGATATACTGTATCTGACAGAAAGACGCTCTCTTATGAAATCCACTTGCCGGATGCGGATACGATTGCCTGTCTGTTTGCCATGACACCCTTTTACTATCGCTGTCCGAGAGAGGGACGGGAGCGGCTGCTCGCGCAGAATGCGCTGACAGTAAAGGTGGAAGTGGAATTTACGGTTTTGACCTTGTAAAGTTGATAAATCATTTATGCCGCCGCAGAGGCGGCGGAATAGAGCGTATTATGAAAATTTCCGTATGCATACCCATGTATAACGAACGCGCAATCTGTGCAGATACTGCGCGCACTCTTTGCCGTGCTATGACAGATTTTTGTGAGCGCAAAGGTTATGACTGGGAAATTCTCTTTTGTGATGACGGATCTACTGACGGCAGCCCGAAGGTTTTGCAGGAGGCTGTAGAGAAAGAAGGCCTATCTCGGGTTCGGTGTGTAGGATACGAGCAAAACCGAGGCAAGGGAGCGGCAGTGCGCACTGCCGTGCTGGCTTCTGTCGGAGATGTCGTCCTTTATACCGACTGCGATTTGGCCTACGGTACGGACGTCATTGCTCCGGCTGTAGAGAAGATTGTCGCCGGAGACAAGTTTGTATTGGGCTCGCGCAATTTAGATAAGGACGGATATGCGGGATATACTCTTCTGCGGCGAATCGCATCCAAGACGTACATTAAAGTAATTGCAGTCTGTGCGGGCTTTCGCCTCACGGATTCTCAATGCGGATTTAAGTGCTTTGACGGTGAGACTGCCCGAAAAATCTTTTCTCTTTGCACTATTGATGGGTTTTCCTTTGATTTGGAGGTAATTAAAATTGCCCAGAAGCTGGGGATTCCTCTCGCGGAAATGCCGGTACATATTATCAATCACCGGGAATCCAAGATCAATGTAATAGCGGATGCACTGCGCATGCTGCGAGATATTCGCAGAATAAAAAAACACGTACGGGAATTATAAAAGGGGAATTGTAAAAGAAAACAATCCCCCAGCTTTTGCATACGCAAACATGCCCCCGGAGATGCTGCGCATCTCCCCATAAGGGGGCCTTTTTATTTTGCTGTCTTTTATTTATTATTCACTGGAGTCTCCCCCTTAGCGGCTCTGCAAGAGACGCCCACATGGGGGCCTTTTTTAATTTCGGCCTCCCCTGTGTAAGGGGAGGTGTCAGCGTAGCTGACGGAGGGGTTGTCAAAGCATCGAGAAATATTTTATTTCATTCCTACTTTATTCTTCAATTATCATAGCAGCAAATCCGTCTGTATAGCTGAGTGTCCCTTCGGCGTCGATCCAAGCAGCTTCTACGCCGTCCATACTTTCGATTAGCGTCTTACCTTCATTGTAAGTCATGTTGAACACCGCTGTGGACAGGGCGTCTCCCATGCCGGAGTCTTTGCAGATGATGGATACGGAAAGAAACTGGTTTTCTGGGTACAAAGTATCTGGGTGGATGATATGGTGGTACCGCACTCCGTCAACGGTATAGTAACGCTGATAGGAACCGCTGGTCACTAGGGACAAGTCTGTCAATTCCACGCGGCAAATGGATGCTTCCTCCGATGCAAGATCCGGATTTTGAATTCCGGCAGTCCAGGAGGAGCCGTCCCCCCTCGTTCCGATGGTTCGAACATTTCCGCCGACACTGAGAGCAAGGTTGTCCCAGCCCAGCTCTTCTGCGGCTTCGGCGGCCCTTTCCGTAGCGTATCCTTTGGCGATAGCTCCCACATCTAGCTGCATTTCAGGGTCCGGTAGATATACCGTTTTTTCTTCCCGGTTGATTTCCATTATTGAAATGTCCATGTGGCGGGCTGCCTCAGATAGCTCTGCCGGATCAGGAAGAGCGGCGGACGACGGATCAGCTTCCCCTGCTTCCCGATATGTATGCCATATGGAAAGCACGCTGCCCATGGCTACGTTGGTCATTCCCTCTGTGAGATCATACATTTCCACGCTGTATTCCAGCAGATCCAAAATGCGGTCATCTACCTGCACAGGCTGCAGTCCTGCGTTGTCGTTAATGGTCTTCAGGTTGTTGATTCCCTCATAGTCGTGGTAAATATCATATAACTGATGATATTCCTCCAAAAGCTGCAGCAGCTGGTCTGCTTTCTCATTAAAGGACGCTTCTGACGTGTCAAATCCGGTGAGTATTGTCACCGTGTCAAATAGATCGAAGGAAGTGCGGGAGTAGCGTTTTAGCTCAGATGTTTCTTCTTGCGTGCATCCGGTGCAGAAAAATATCAAAACGGCCAAAGCAGTCCAAAGTGCAATATGTTTTTTCATTTTTACCTTTCAAATGGGAGGGATCCTGCCGCGGCAGGATCCCCTTTTTATTATTTTTCCAATGCTTTTGCCAGAACAGCTACAAAGGAATCAATGCCAATGGTGCAGCCTGCATAGAGATCTTCGTCTTTTGCCACAAGCGCGCCGCTGTCGTTTTGCTGTGTCTCAATACCTGCCGCTTCCGCAGGAGTTTTACCCACTACATAGTCTGCAAATGCCCTTGCTTGTTCGTACCATTCTTTCCCAATGCCGGAAGCGTCTTTCATACCATAGTCTTCCTTCAGCTCCCGTTTGGAGCCGTCAAATTGAATTTCGCTGATAGCTCCGTCAATGGTAAAGGAAATTTTCGGTTCAATTTCATCCACACAGCAGGCCAGCACACGCCCATCATCTTCTACTGCTGCGGCAAAGGTGGTGTACATAGCCGCCAGCCCGTCTGCCTCGTCTGTTGCGTCCTTGGAGGAGGAATCCTCAGTTACAGCGGCAAACTGAAGCTGCGGGCTGCTGGTGGAATGAAAGGCGTATGCCTGATCGTCACTGCAAGCCTTTGCAACTGCCTGAATCATTTCTGTTACACCGATGGTACAGCCGGCGTATAAATCTTCATCTGCAGCTACCATCGTTCCGGCGTCATTTTCTTCTGTATTTATGGCTGAGACTTCGGCTCCGGTCATTCCCTTGACAAATCCTGCGAAGAAGTCCGCCTGTTCGTTCCACTCTTTCCCGATGCCGGAGGCGTCTTTCATACCATAGTCGGCACCCAGCTCCTGCTTGGTTTGATACGTTTGGTCCTTTTCTGCTATACCATCCGCTACGCTCATTTTGTTTTGTGCGGTGTCAATGTAGCAGTCTACAATTTTACCATTGTCGTCTGTAATTACAGCTGCAAAGGTGGCCTCCGCCTGTGCGGTGCCGTCCTTGGAGTCGCTGGTATCTACAACGACGCCCATTCCGAGCGTATACTCACCGCTGTCACCGGCTGTAGTGTCAGTGGATGCAGTGGTGTCCTGTGCAGAGGTGTCGCCGTTGTCTCCGGTTTGGTTGCTGCATCCTGCAAACATGGACATGGTCAATAGCAGAGCAAATAATACGGAAAAAACTTTTTTCATGTGCTTGTCCTCCTAAAAGATGATAAATATATTTTGTCCACTCCGGGAAAAAACATGCATACGTCCCAGGTTATGCGCTCTTTGGAATGACCTTGTAATTCAGCTTTGCTTCTTCCAGTGTATCCAAAATAGGCGCGTCCTCTTCTACCCATAGGATGGTGCTGCCTTCAATGGCATCGGAAGCAATATCGGTGATTTCCAACGGCAGTGTAAGCTGTGTAAGACTGGTACACCCGGCAAAAACCATGCTGTCGATGGTAGTGAGGGAATGGGGCAGCTGTACATTTTCCAGTGCACTGCAGTTTTGAAAAGCGCCGAATCCCAGCTCTGTCAGTCCTTCCCCCAGCGTTACGGACTGGAGCGCACTGCAGTCTGCAAAGGCATGCATTCCAATGAGCGTCGTGCTGCCGGTGTGAATGCTGCGGAGCCTTGACCCTTGAAATGCCCCTGTTTCAATTTGCTCTACCCCTGCGGGAACTGTATAGCTTTGATTTTGCAGTCCGGCAGGATAGAAAATCAGCGTTTTGCCGTCGGAGGAGAACAGCACGCCGCCAATGACGGTGTACTGGGAGTCATAACCGGAAATGCGGATTTCCGAGAGAACGCTGCAGCCGGGAAAGACTGCGGCGGAAACCTGCACGGCTGTGAATAGTCCCACAGATCGGAGATTTTCCATATCCGCAAAAGCCCGGTCTCCGATCCAGGTGACGCTTTTGGGAACATCTAGATACTGCACGCTGGAGCACCCGTCAAAGGCACCCTCTCCGATGGATTCCAGTGAGGTAGGAAGAGTGATTCTCTCCAGCGCAGTGCATCCCGCAAAGGCACTGTCCCCCAGGGACAAAACTCCATAAGGGATGCTGACGGAGAAAATTCCTGTACATTCCCGAAACGCGCCTTCTTCAATATATTGTACGCTTTCGGGGATTTCTGCACTGTTCAAGCTGGTACAGCCGTTGAAAAAATTCGCAGGGATTTCTGTAATATCGTCTGGCAGTGTATATTCAGACAAGTTGGAACAGCCGGCAAAGGTACCCTCTCCAAGGACATCGGTGTTGTTGGAGATGTGTACTTGGGTGAGCGCGGTACAGCCTTCGTATGCACTGTCGCCGATGGAGAGGATTCGGTCAGTAAGGCCGGTGTCGGTAAGGTTTATACAGCCGGCAAACATTCTGGCAGGAATTTCTGTGGTACCTGCCGGAAGAGGCGCCACGGTAAGGGAGGTGCATCCCTGAAAGGCGCTTTCTGACAGAGTTGTTCCCTCATTTTCGTAGGTTACCGCTGTCAGCGCAGTACATCCGTCAAATAGCTCCGCCCCAAGGGTCAGGGTTTTGCCGCCAAAGGCGGCATTTTCCAGTGCGGTACATCCCGCCAGTGCCCGATTGCCTACATTTAGACAGTCCATTTGTACGGATGTTAAAGCGGTACAGCCTGCAAAGGCGCCCTCGCCGATAGAATCTGCATCGGGGATTTCTACCCGTAAAAGGGAAGTGCAGCCTTCATAGGCACTTTGCCCGATTCTGGACACGCTAGAAGAGAGCAGCAGATCCGGTCCCAAGGCACTGCAGTTTTGGAAAGCACAGGTGCCGATGGTGGTAACCGATTCTCCCAGGGGAAAGGAGGAGAGAGAAGCACAGTCCTGAAATGCGTAGGCGCCGATGCTGGAGACGTTTCCCCCCACAACAGATGTCAGGGAAGTGCAACCGTCAAAGGCCCCGTAAGAGATTTCCTGCACACCTCCCAAGTCCAGCTGAGTAAGGCTGCCACAGCCTTCAAACGCACGTACACCGATGTACGATACGTTTTCTCCCACTGCTACAGACACCACTTCTTCCATATGGGTAAAGCCTTCGTCGGCTACGCCTTCCACCGTGTTTCCGTCAAAAGTGTCGGGAATTACAAGCTCGGCGGGAAAGTCTCCGGTGTATTCGGCATTGTAGGACAGCATGCCGTTGGCAAAAGACAGCCAGGGGGCATCGCCAGCCGTGAGGGAAACAGTTTCATCTGTATTTCCCCTGCCGGAAAACAAATCCCCAAATTGAAGGGCCAGCACCGCCGCTGCGGCCAGCACCATCAAAACACAGACGGCAATGATCCAAAGCTGCCGCCCGGCGACACGCCGTATGGTGCGGTGGATTTCACTGGAGTCGAGCGCTTCCTGTCTGGACAGAGCTTCTGCTTCCTCCGGTATATCTGTCTGTGCCTTCTCTATACGTGCTTGGAGAGCGCCGGTATCCATATTGTTCAGGGAAGGGGCTTTTTCCTTGCTTTTGTCGTTATCCTGATTCATAAAAGCACCTCCCGCCTTAGATTCTTTCTTAATTTATATGATAACACACGTGCAGTCAAAACACAATAGTGCACAAAATGCTTCAAAAATTTTTTTAATTTTCGTAAAAAATTCCGCAATTCTATTGCAAAAAAAGGAAGGAGCCAGTACAATTACAGTAGTAAAAATCAGCGTGCCAAGGCACGTACTGTAAAAAACGCCAAAGGCGGACAGGAGGCATTATGTCCAAAATCAAGGTTGCTATTATCGGCTGCGGTTGCATTGCAAAGTCGGCACATATTCCATGTTATCTGGAGGCGCAGGATGCCGAGATCAAGTACTTTTGTGATGTAAATGAGGAGAAAGCGCAGGCGTGCGTGGAAGAATATGGATGCGGTACTGCCATTACAGATTACCGAAAGGCCCTGGAGGATCCGGAGATTGCAGCGGTGTCTGTATGCACACCCAATCAGATGCACAGCGTAATTTCTATTGCGGCCATGCGTGCAGGAAAGCATGTCCTTTGTGAAAAACCAGCGGCGCGGATTTACAGCGAGGCGCTGGAAATGCAGAAGGTACAGCGGGAGACCGGCATGGTGCTCAACATCGGTGTGGTATGCCGGTTTCATGAGGCAGTCAATCAAGTGCGCCAGCGGATACTCTCAGGAGAGCTGGGAGAAGTATATCATGTATTTATCAGTTTCCGCAGTCACCGGAGTATCCCGGGAATCGGTGGTGCCTTTACCACAAAGGCTATTTCTGGCGGCGGTGTGCTGATTGACTGGGGGGTACATCGACTGGATCAGGTGCTGTACTGTGTAGGCGATCCGGACCCCATTTCCGTATCCGGAGCAACATTCTGCAAACTAGGTGTAAATATAAAGGACTATGTCTACCGGAGCATGTGGAGCGAGGAAACCCGGAATGTGAACGGCACCTATGATGTGGATGATTCTGTATCCGCGTTTATTCGGACCACCGGTCCTGTAATCACTCTGGAGGGAGCATGGGCGCAGAATATTGAAGAGGAAGAGCAGTACTTGGACTTTATGGGGACAAAGGCGGGAATTCGCCTTCAGTACTGTGGGGACTATAAAATATACGGCGTGAAGGACGGGGAATTGATTACAGAGGAAGTAGAGGTGCCCCAGGCCAGCATGTTCCAGCGGGAGGTGGATGCATTTCTCCGGTGTGTGCGTACCGGAGAAAAGGAGCGTTCCCACATTGATTATGCAATAAAAACCTCCAAAATTATGCAGGGAATTTACGATTCATCTGCCAGCGGCAGAGAAGTGGTTTTTGCTTTATAACAACCCCACCGCCTCTAAAGCGGCACCTCCCCTTACACAGGGGAGGCTTAGATGACTAGAGGCTGAAATAAAAGGGTCCTTACACAGGGGAGGCTTGAACCAAAAAGGCCCCCTTGTGTAAAGGGGGATGTCGGCGGAGCCGACAGGGGGATTGTCTTGTTTACAACCCTTCCGTCTCGCCTACGGCGAGCCACCTCCCCCTCCCAGGGGAGGCTTTGATTTGGAGAACAGTACCGTACACTTTCCCCTCCCAGGGGAGGCTTTACATTCATAAAGTAACTTCCCTTGGGAGGCACCTTTCAAACGGAAATCTACCGTCTCAGAAATTGTGCAGCAAATTTAGTATTAGGAACTTCACCTCTCTTGTAAAGAGAGGTCTTTTTTTGTAAAATGTAAATGTAAAGATTTTTTACATCCCCCGTGACAAAATGTTACGAAATCCTACATATATAGTGAAGGGACCCGTATAAGTAAAGAAAGGACAAGACTATGGACGACAGGAGCATCAAAAGCCTGTTTCTCGCCCGCAGCGAGCAGGCGATACCGGCTTTATCGGGAAAATACGGAAAATTGATCTACCGCATCGCTATGAATATACTGTCCGTTCCACAGGATGCGGAAGAATGTGAAAATGACACCTATTTGACCGTCTGGAATACTATTCCACCCAAGGATCCAGATTCCATACAGGCCTATGCGGCGAAAATTGCCCGCAATATTGCCTGTGACAAGCTAGATTATAATACGGCCCAAAAGCGTGGCGGCATTAGCGGATCCATCACAGAATTGGAGGAATGCATTCCCGCACCGGAGGCATCCTTTGATGACACAGAGCTATCTGAAGCAATCGATGCGTTTCTTGCAGGTCTGAATGTGCAAAATCGAGCGCTGTTTGTAGGAAAGTACTTTTTATCGGAATCGGTGAAGGAGCTGGCGCGCCTGTCCGGGCTCACTGTCACTTGTGTTACCACCCGGCTATCCCGACTGCGGGAGGAACTCAAACGGGTGCTGGAAGAAAGGGGGATCTCCCAATGAAGGGAAAGGATTTGTACCAAGCAATGGGATCCATATCGGAACAGCATTTGACGGACACACTCCAATATTTCCGTATGCGCCGCAGGATGCGGTTTATAAAAATCGGTTCTGTAGCTGCGGCTTTTTGTATAGTAGCCGCGGCATCACTGCTGATCGCTTTGCATTTGAATCTGAACCCGGCGCCTGTAGAGCCCACAAAAATCACAAGCGACGAGAATGGATTTCTTATTCGAAATGGGGAGTTGATCAAGTACACGGGAAATGAAACGGACGTGGTAATTCCGGAAACAGTGGATTCCATTGCCGACAATGCCTTTGCAGATACGAAAGACATCAGCTCCGTCACCCTGACTGCGAATGTCAAACGGGTGGGATATGAAGCGTTTAGCTGTGAGAGAGGCGTTCGCCTGCTGCTCTCGTCAGATAACCAATATTTTACAAATACAGATGACGCCATCATATCTGCGGACGGTACCATCCTACTTCAATATACAGGCGAAGGGGCGGAAGAGTACATCATTCCGGACGGCGTCCGGCAAATCGGCGCCTTTGCCTTTTACGAGGCAGAAATCGACTCGATTAGGTTTCCAGAGGGGCTGGAATCCATCGGAAAAGGAGCGTTTTCCGGCTGCAGTCTGCGGGAAATTTTCCTGCCGGATTCTGTAAAAAATATCGGTACACAGGCGTTTTCCGAGTGTATTCATGCGGTCGACGGAACGGTGCCGGAGGATGCACAGATAGGAACGGACGCGTTTTTCCGGGTTCCTTTCTACACCTCGCTGCTTGCCGGGCACTCCTGTCCGGGAGAGGATATACAGCGTGGTACCATTACCCCCAGTGAGGCTATTGTGCGAAGTGGGTATTTGCAGCAGATCAATGAAAAAGTGCTTGAACACGTCACTACCGGAAATTTTCCTGGCAAAGTATATGATACAGACGATTTGCCGTACGATATAAACAAAATAAAAAAGATAGATCTAAAAGAGGCGACATTTACTGATGGATCTTGGGGAACAGATATTGAATGCAGAGCAAACATTTATATTACCGATGAGACATGTATCAGCGTGGGGCTTGTATGCGTAAACCCATACGATTGCACAGATTGGGAAGATGTGGAATGGCTCATCCGCCGCGCAGAGCCATGTTCGGAAATTGTTACGCTGCAGGATGTGGATAACTCTATAACAGTACAATTTGAGCGAGACAAAAATACAATGAATCTACTTCTCACAAAGGTACAATATAACGGAAAAAGCTATAGTGTAGACATAAAACAAGCAGCGTTTCAAGAGACCTTCCACTATCGAGATCTGCTGCGTGTTGCCGACGGAATTTATGTCCTATCCTGGCTGACCTGTGAAAATGCCTTTGATCAATGGATTTACAGCTATGGAAACACTTCCAGGGGACGTATTGAATATGCATACACGGAGCATCCCACACTGACAGTGCTGGACCTGCGCGGTGGAAAGCTATCTGTACATAATTACTTTGATACGATCGAAGGGTTTGCATTTAAGGTGTACAGTAGTATGATACACGAGGATGGTTTATACAAAATTACACTTGAAGATCAAACGATATTGTCGATCGACTGGGTACAATATCTGGCGGAAAGAGGCGGCGTGGAGCTGCAGGATTTTGAAACAATCACCATACACGATATTGCAGATATAGATCAACTGCAGCTGGAGAAAGACTCCACACAACAGCTGAAAGTCGATTTGCTGTGTACGTTCCTTCAAAAAGATACCGCCGCACTGGAGGAGAAGATTTCCCGGCACGGGAGACCTATCCCTGATGGAACGTACGACCTTTACCAGACTCTAGAATTTGGGGATTATACGATTTCACGGCTATTGTATGACCCAAGCATTGACTATCAGGGACATGATATCTTCTTAGAAGTAGAGATTCTGCAAAGCGAGGTCCAGAAAATCCCTGTCGGCAAGCAATGTTTTGTCGTAACAGAGGGGCCGGAAGGGTACAATATAGTACTGAGAAAACGAAGCGGCCAAGATCAAGGATTTACGATGAAGCATCCGGATTTATGGGAACTCTATCATTTTATGGGTCTGCAGCGCATGACCAGCTGGTTTGACATGGAAATTCCAGATATAAAGGAATTGTCCACGACAGAATTGGAAAACTATAAAAAAATAGCGGTAACATTTATTATTGACTGTAAAGGGATCTATGAAAAGGGATATTTGACTGTAGACGAAATAATCGCTTATGGCAAAAAACTGTTTGGCCTAACCCTGACGGAAGACGACGTTTGGGCAGCGGATTTATTCAGCTATCCAACAAAGGGCAATCGAATTTACGTCGGCGGACATGGAGGTACCATTATACGTATGGACCTCCTCGACCGGACAGACTGGGGCGATACCATCACGGTGACGGTGCGGTACTATGCGGAGGGCTCTTCCACCATTCCCGCAAAGGATGTAAAATATACTCTCACAAAAACGCCGGACGGTGTCGGCGGCATAACCGACGACCATCATTTCACCGTATGGGACACCGATGGAAACGACCTGCGTGTCAGCCGTGAATACGACAAAATCTACGCCGCGTCGCAGGGATACATACTCGTCCAGAACGGAGACGTGAAGCTCATTGACAGCTATGAAAACGAAGTGGCAGTATACGAGGGAATACCGGAAGAAACAGAGATCATGGCGTACTCATTCAAAATATGGGGAGAACAATACAGCGAGCGGATATATTTCAGCCTTATGGACGACGAGAACAATCTTGTATACTCCGTCGCCTTCAACTCCTCAACAGGTGA
>JAGZAC010000007.1 GCA_018370615.1 Clostridiales bacterium | reverse complement strand
AATTTAGCAAAACCATCAGCCTGCTGATTCCCAGGCAGCACCCCCATCCAAGCATCCATATCGATGCGCTCTGTAACAGCAAAATCCCAATACCTTTCACTTTCTTCTTCATGGCTTCTCCCTCCATATGTGGCTTACACGTTTCCTATGCGCTCTACAAGCATCCGGGCAATATGTGCAGTACGATATTTTTTCAACTTGCCTACACATGTGAACGGGACCTTTGCCGCACGCAGTTCTTTTTCTGCCGTTTCTCTGTGGCAGCCCATATACTCCGCTAAGTCATTTACGCTCATATTGTATCCGTACAGTTCCTTCATTTCGCTTGCGTAATCTTCTACAAGCTTTTTGGTCTCCTGTATCGTCAGTCCTTGTACTGCCGCTTTCCCATAAGCAATTCTCGGCATGTTCCTTCCCTCCTTTCTTGTCTACTTGCATTCATTGCCTTTCTCTTTTTTAACCCAATCCCACAGTATTTAATTCAAATTTTAATGTATTGTATCTTTTTTAGATACAACATCTGCAAAAAAAATATCATTTATTTCTTCTGAACTTAATGAATATCTCTTTTTAATAGCTACTATTTCAGGCTGCGAAAAATATGCGCCTCCCCTTCCGTGCAATTTAGCAGACAAGCGTGACCTTGATAATCCTATTGCAAATGCTAAATCTTCTTGACGGTCGCCAAAAGTTTTTATTACACCAAGTAATTTGTTCGTATCCAAAATATTTTTCTCCTTTCATTGTATCTTTTTAAGATACATATATAATAGCAAATTGTTTTTCATTTGTCAAGCACTTTGTATCTTTATTTTCGCATTTTTTTATAAAACATTGACTAAATGCTAAAAATATGATACAATCCAAAAAAAGAAAAGGAAAAACTATATATGAATGTTGGTGAATATATTAAAAAATTAAGAGTTGATGCCGGGCTTTCACAAGAAGAATTAGGAAAACAATTAGGTGTACAACGAGCAGCTGTTCAAAAATGGGAATGTGGAAGGGTGCAAAACCTTAAAAGAGATATCATAAAAAAGCTCTCTACAATTTTCAATGTACCTCCTGCTTCATTTATAGAAGTTTATTCAAATGATATACAAAGTGATGCCTTGCTTTCACAAAAATTAAAAGAATTGAGATTAAATAAAGGCATAACGCAGACAGAATTTGCGGAAACATTTAATATCGCAAATGGAACTGTAGGAAATTGGGAAACCGGGAAGCGTGAGCCAGACTATGAGATGTTAAGTAGAATTGCCGATTTTTACGGCGTAACTGTCGACTATCTACTTGGACGAGACCCGAAAGAAAGGCCTGCAAAGTTTAAGGAAAAATTTATACAACTATGTAACGAAAAACAAGAATCTCCTTCGTTTGTGTGCAAGCAGGTTGGTATTTCTCCCGCTGCATTCACACAATGGACTGATTCTTCTGTTCCCAGAAAAGCAACACTCATGAGAATTGCCGATTATTTTGGGGTTTCAATCAAATACCTCACAGGAGAAACTGCCCAAAAAGAAAAGCCTGCCGAAAATGACAGGCTGGAAGACAATACGGTTCTATTAGCCATGCGGGATGGCGGTGTGAAGAAGAGAAAACTCACAAGCGAGCAAATGGAACTGATTGAAAAAATGATTGAGCAAATGCCCCAAGCGGATGATGATCTATAATTTGTGTTCTTCTATGTACTTTATAAATTGTTTATACACTTTCCTTTCCATGGGAGATTGCAGAAAGCAGCTTTTCCCGTATTTCGCATAGAATCGGCGTTCCCTTTCATATAACTCCTCCATTCGTTTCATTCTGAATTTTGCTGATGTGATACTAATGTCGCATATGGAGGCGATCTGCTGGGCGGATGTAACATTGCATCCCCATAGCACACATGCCGGGGCAAGCAGGCGAGAAGCAAATATATTCGCTTCATGTTCTTCCGGACTGTCATGCTGCGGATCCGGCTCCCTGTTGATCATCGATCTGGTGTCCAGATGACCACGAATAATGTGCCCAAGCTCATGTGCAATGGTAAAGCGCTGTCGTCCTTTGGATTTGTCCGGGTTATAAAAAACAACCGGACGGTTGTGCACCAGCACACAAAACCCGTCCGTTTCGTTCCAGTTTACATCATAAATCTGCAGTATTTCATTTGTATATGGAATCACCTGGATTTTCATTCGCCGGCATATATCCGTTACCTTTACCGGTAAGGCGTTCACCTTACATTGGATAAGCGCCTTCCATGATGCATCCCGCACATCTCTATACTTTTTGTAGAATATTGTCGAAGTACCCATATACATATTGTAAAGGGTATAACAATGTTTGTCTGCAAGTAATTTTTGGAAATCTACCGGTGCATTGTGTGTAAAACTTTCAGGAGCAAAAAAGAAAGAATAAAAAATCCATAGCTTGGAGTTTTAATCCCGACAACCATCTTGCCGATGTCGGCAAAATGGTTGAACTTTCGAGTTTTCCTCGGAAGCTGATACAAAATTAAAAATGAATACGTGTTGACAAAATACGTATCATACGCTATAATAATAGTGCAAGGAGGAAATACTAATGCCAATAACACCAAAGGACATGGAAAAACTTATCCTTGCAGATGGATGGGTATTCAAAACGCAAGTTGGGTCACACAGACAGTATACACATCCAACTAAGCCCGGGAAGGTAACAATTCCCTTTCATAGTAAAGACCTTCCCAAAGGCACAGAGAATTCCATAAAAAAGCAAGCGGGGCTAAAATAACCCCCAGTCCATTCAATAGGAGGTATTTGTTATGTTGTCCATGTATCCAGCCTGTTTTTATCATGACAAAAATGGCTATTCCGTCGTCTTTCCTGATTTGAACTGGCTGTCAACGTGCGGTGAAACCTTGAACGAAGCTATGAGCATGGCAGTAGATTGTCTTGCTGGCTATTTATATACCTGTCAAAAAGACGGAGATGCTGTTCCTGCTCCTTCTGAAATGTCCAAAATTGACCCGATTGGTATTGCAAAAGAGTTAGGGTTAAATACATCCACAGAGAATTTTGTTAACCTTATTACAGTAGATGTAGAAGAGTATGCAAAAAAGCACTTTGAAAAGTCCGTCAAGAAGACACTTACCATTCCATCGTGGCTCAATGAAGCAGCACTGGAGCAGAAAATCAACTTTTCACAGGTATTGCAGGATGCCCTCAAATCCCAGTTGCACCTTAGATAAAGGGCATTTGCCCCACTTACACCGAAACAAAAATGAAATACTCAATCAAATACAAAAACGGAAAAAAATATTATCGATGCCATTGGTATGAAAACGGGAAGGAATATGACCTCACTGCTCTTTCGAGAGCAAAGCTAAATGAAAAAGTAGAAAATACCAAGCAGCGCATACGCGAGGGACTCACATTAAACAACCCAAATTTGACAGTGACAGAATGGGCCGAAATATGGCTGGAGACATACAAAAAGCCCATGGTTGTAGAAAAATCCTACAGAAATTATAAGACCATTATAAACACATATATTTTGCCCGAAATAGGTAATTATAAAGTAAATGAAGTGCAACATGCATCTCTGCAAAAGATTTTGAATGAAAATTGTAAGAGCCAATCTTACATGGAGAAAATCAAAAACGCGATAACCGGTATGTTTTCTCAGGCAAAGAGAAATAGAATCATTGGATTTGATCCTGCAGAAGGACTAAAAATTCCCAGCCATACCGTACGCAAAGCAAGACGTTGCTTGACCCCTCCCGAGGAAGAAGCATTTCTAAAGGTGTGCGAAACGCACTACGCCGGATTATTTGGATTGCTTATGTATTACTGCGGCCTGCGCCCCGGAGAGTGTTCCGCACTTTTGTGGGAAGATATCGATCTGAAGCATAAAATCGTTCATATTACAAAGGCAACCGAAAGCGGCCAGCGGGATAAAATAAAGGGCCCCAAAACCGTCGCAGGAGTAAGAGATGTTCCTATTCCGGATGTCTTTTTACAGACGCTGGAAAAGAAAAAAGGAACCGGACGCGTCCTAAAGATCCCAAGTACAGGAGTCCCAGTAAACGATGACACATTGGTTAGATGGTTCAAAAGCATTGTACGCGAAATGAATATAGCAATGGGATGCACCCTGTACAGAAACAAAATCGTAAATCCAAAAGTACAGGATATAACAGCCTATTGCATCAGACACACATATTGCACGAACCTGCAGCGGGCAGGCGTTCCCCTGAATGTTGCGAAATATTTGATGGGACACGAAGATATAAAGATCACCGCGTCCATATATACACATCAAACAGATGACCAAACGGAAAATGCACAAAAGTCTATAAACGACTTCTACCGCAAAGCAAAAACTGAATCCGGGGACTAAACCGGGGACTAAATTAAAAATAATAAAAAAATCCCTTTATTTACTGGTGTTTTTAGGTTTTATCATTCTGACTCTGACTCTGTTTGTTGGGGTTCGAATCCCTATTCCGCTGCCAGAAACACCTCGGGCTGTTGTCTGAGGTGTTTTTTTTGCAGGAAGAGACAAGTGAATCCCTGGTCCTGCATTTTCATCCGCTACTGCAAAGAAGGATATCAAAAATGAAAACTGAAAAATCATGCGGTGCAGTCGTATTCACCCGCGAAAACGGTATGATTCAATATGTAATCATAAGGTCTACCGAGGGGTATTACGGCTTTCCTAAAGGGCATATGGAACACGGGGAATCCGAGAAGGAGACTGCACTGCGGGAAATCAAAGAAGAAACAGGGTTGGATGTTCTGCTGATAGATGGTTTCAAAACTGCCGATGTACATCCTTTTTCACAGCCGGGACAACCGACTGCTTTGAAGCAGGTCATCTATTTTTTGGCAGAATTCAGCAGACAAAAGCCATCGGCACAAGAATCAGAAATATCCGACATTCAGCTGATGTGCTATGAAAAAGCGATAGAATCCTTTCAATTTGAAGGCATTAAAAGAGTCCTACATGAAGCAGATAGCTTTTTGAGACAGCATCTATCATAATACTGCACACTGCGTTTCTTTTGATGCTTGCAAAGCAAAGCAGCCTATGTTATGATATATTTGAAGATGCAGCGTCCGAAATAACAAATGAATTAAGGAGTGCTACGGATATGATCAGGTATGAAATCGAAGGCGGCAACCTGCCGGTTGTGATCTGCTACCCCGAAGCAGGGCAGGCCCTTTGCACCGAAAGCGGCGCCATGAGCTGGATGAGCCCAAACATGCAAATGGACACCAATACCGGCGGAGGCGTCAAGAAGGCGTTTGGCAGGCTGTTTTCCGGCGAATCTCTCTTTATAAATGAATATACTGCCCAGGGCGGCCCGGGGATGATTGCATTCGCATCCAGCTTTCCCGGCTCCATCATTCCATATGAGGTAACTGAGGGAAACGCTATTATCGTTCAAAAAAGCGGGTTCCTTGCAATGGAAAAGGGGCTTGATTTATCCTTATTCTTTCAAAGGAAAATAGGAAAAGGCCTGTTCGGCGGCGAAGGCTTTATTATGCAGAGAGTCAGCGGAAACGGTCTTGTATTTATTGAAATCGACGGTCACTGCAAGGAGTCCAACCTGGGGCTGGGAGAGAGCATTATTGTAGACACCGGCTATCTTGCAGCAATGAGCGAAAGCTGCACGATAGATATTCAAACGGTGAAGGGCGCTAAAAACATCTTTTTCGGCGGCGAAGGCTTATTCAATACTAAAATTACCGGTCCCGGCAAGGTATATCTTCAATCTATGCCGGTAATCAATACCGCACAGTCTCTGGCGCCGTACCTGAGTACCGGCAGCAGCAATGGATGACGAAATACAAAAAGGCTCCGGCTATATGCCGGAGCCTTTTTGTTTGCAGTTATAAAGTTTACATTTGTTTTTGTCAATTAGTATTGCTATTGTTCCAGTTTTGGAATATAATAACACATAAGCTGCAGCAGGAGGTCTGTTATGAAATTTATGTCCGCAAGAGAGGCCGCAGAAAAGTGGGGCATTTCCCAAAGAAGAGTGGCAGCCCTTTGTTCCGAGCAAAGGATTGCAGATGCAACCATGGTAGGAAATATGTGGATCATCCCTGCCACTGCAAAGAAACCAATCGATGCAAGAAGTACCCGCTACAATAAAAGCGAAGAAAAAACAGTCAAGCCATTCCTAAAATGGGCTGGCGGCAAAGGGCAGCTTCTCCGTGAAATCCAGAAGTATTATCCCTTTGCCGGCGGCGGTGCAACCAAATATGCGGAGCCTTTTGTCGGCGGCGGCGCAGTTTTGTTTGATATTCTCAGCAAATACGATTTAGAACAGGTTTATATCAGCGATATCAACGCGGAGCTTATCAATACGTACCGCATTATTCGTGATGACATTGACGCCTTGATTGAACTGCTTGATGCCCTGCAAAACGATTTTTTGCCGTTGGACACGGACAACAGAAAAAATTACTATCTGCATAAGCGCGCGCGTTTTAACAATTTAAAAATCAATGAAAGCGAAAACATTGACATGGAAAAAGCGGCGTTAATGATATTTCTCAACAGGACTTGCTTTAACGGGCTGTTTCGCGTAAACAAAAAGGGGTTGTTTAATGTTCCGATGGGCGCATATAAACATCCTATAATTTGTGACGAACACAACCTTCGTGCAGCTTCCGAAAAGCTACAGCAAGTGACCATTGTATGCGGCGACTACAGAGAGTCTGCAGATTTCATTGACGAAAACACGTTTGTCTACTTTGATCCTCCCTATAGGCCCATTACAAACACGGCAAATTTTACTGCATACACCGAAGCCCCCTTTAATGACGAGGAACAAATAGAACTCGCAAAGTTTGTGGATATGTTAGACAGGAAGGGCGCAAAGATTGTCATCAGCAATTCTGATCCGAAAAATGTGAATGCGGAGGATGATTTTTTCGATAACATTTATTCTGCACATAAAATCAAAAGAGTCGTGGCTGCTCGCATGATCAACTGCCGCAGCGAGGCCCGCGGTAAAATCAAAGAATTGCTCATATCTAACTTTTGATAAGAAAACGAATGCCACCGGCAAATTGTAATGAGGTGAAAAATGATATACGAAATTGTCAACGATGCATTGCTAAAGGAAATAAAAGAGCAGAAATTCAGCTGCGAGAAAGAACTGCAAAAATTATGTGAAGCCAATTTAAAACAACTTATCAACCTTGAATTTATTGTTTCGGAATTTATCGTGGCAAATTTTAAACTAGATACGTTAGCTTTTGATGCACAAGCCAATGCCTTTGTCATTATCGAATACAAGAACGACAGAAACGCCAGTGTCATTGACCAAGGGTATACATATTTATCGATTATGCTGAACCACAAAGCAGATTTTGTTCTGAAATACAATCATCAATTTATGCAAAATAAGGATATAAAGGATTTTGACTGGTCACAATCCAGAGTTGTATTTATTTCTCCTAATTTTACAAAATACCAAATCAATTCCATAAATTTCAAGGATCTCCCTATAGAGCTGTGGAAGATAAAAAAACATAGCAACCGCACTTTGACTTTTGAGCAAGTTATAGCTACAGATGCAAGTCAGTCAATAAAAAATATCGCTCCCATTACGGAAACATCTGCGACACAGCAGGTATCAAGGGTTACAAAAACCTATTCGGAACGCGAACTTATCGAAGGAGTATCAGATAATATTCTTGATATTTATAATGAACTCAAGGACTATATCCTGGGGCTGAATGACAGTATTGTGCTGACACCTACCAAATTGTATATTGGATTTAACAGAGGCAGAAAAAGTATCTTCTCCATCGAATTTCAGAAAAATTCGTTATTACTGTGGCTCAATATCAATGTGCATGCAATCAATGACCCGAAAAAAATAATTCGCGACGTTTCTAGTATTAGCCACCACGGCAATGGAGACTGCGAAATCAAAATTTCCGATACAAAAGATATCGGTTATATTGAAGACATATTGAAAGATGTTGTAGAGCAGATAGTAGAATAACCCAAAAGATATACAATGTATGATTTCAGCGAATACAGTAAAAATATACAATAAGAATGTTGCAGGCAAAAATCTTGCTTGTCAAAATCGGCAGTCAAACGGAGGCAGGCTTATATGTGTACGGCGGCAACCTACAAAACAAAGGATTTTTATTTCGGCAGAACGTTGGACTATGACTGTTCCTATGGAGAAGAAATTACAATAACCCCGCGAAATTTTCCACTGCCTTTCCGCCGCCTGGAAACCATGCAGTCCCATTACGCCATGATCGGCATGGCACATGTGGCAGGGGGATATCCTCTCTATTATGACGCCGTTAACGAAAAAGGCCTGGGAATGGCAGGCCTGAATTTTGTGGGCAATGCAGTTTATAGAGAAAACATCCCGGACAAAAATAATATAGCACAGTTTGAGTTTATCCCGTGGGTCCTAGCCCAATGCGCCACCGTCAAAGAGGCCACGGCACTACTAAAGAAAACGAACCTGGTGAACACTCCCTTTCGCCAGGATTTTTCCCCTGCACCGCTGCACTGGATCATTGCAGACCGCGAGGAAGCAGTCACAGTAGAATCGGTAAAGGATGGAATCCATATCTATCCAAATCCGGTGGGTGTTCTCACAAACAACCCGCCCTTTCCAGAGCAGATGTTTCATTTGAATAACTTCATGCACCTGTCTCCTGGAGATCCGGAAAATCTTTTTTCTTCCAAGCTGCCGCTGCACACCTACAGCCGCGGCATGGGAGCAATCGGGCTTCCGGGGGATTTGTCCTCACAATCCCGCTTTGTCAGAGCAGCTTTTACGAAAATGAATTCCATCTCCGGGGATACGGAATCGGAAAGCGTCAGTCAATTCTTTCACATTCTGGGGTCTGTGGAGCAGCAAAGAGGCTGCTGTGATACCGGCGGCAAATTTGAAATAACAATTTACACCTCCTGCTGTAATGCCGACAAGGGCGTCTATTACTACACTACCTATGAGAATCATCAAATCACAGCAGTAGAGCTGTACAAAGAAAACCTAGATGGCAGTGATCTAAGCCGGTATCCACTGATTCTCGGGGAACAGATCAAATTGCAGAATTAAATAGTTCAGCTTCGCAGGCACAGCTCCTAGAGTTGCAAAGCAACTCCCCACAAGGAAGCATTCGGCTATTAGCCTCCCCTGTGCAAGGGGAGGTGGCTCGCCGTAGGCGAGTCGGAGGGGTTGTATAAAACAATCCCCCACCCGCTCCGCGGGAGCCCCCTTTACACAAGGGGGCCTTTAAGAGGAAAAGTGACGCTGACGTGCTTCCTTAGCGGCTCCGTAGGAGACGCCCACATGGGAGCCTTTACAAGGGGAGCCTTTCTCTTTCCACCTCCCATGTATAGGACTTGCGCAGCAAGTCCGGGGTGAGTGTCAGCGGAGCTGACGGAGGGTTGAAAACAAATCCCAGTAAGTTCCTAAACTATACAAAAATGTGAGGTTTACATGAAAATACACCACGACTTTCATATACACACCCACCTGTCCTTATGCGCAAACGAATCGGCAACTGTCGAAAATTACCTTACTATTGCCCGGCGGCTCGGCCTTACCAAGCTGGGGTTCTCCAATCATTTTTGGGATGAAAATATTCCGGGAGCCACGCCCTTTTATGTGCCGCAAAATTTATCTCACGTGCTGCAGCTGAAACCGGAGCTTGCCGCCGTCACCGTTCCGAATATAACACTTTACTTCGGCTGCGAGACAGAATACGATCCGGCCCGCCGCGACGTTACAATCACAGAAGAAGTCGCCCAGCAATTTGACTTCATACTGGTCCCCAATTCACATACCCATTTGGTAATGCCGAGAGACTGCTATCATCCATATCAAAAGCACGTTGACTTTATGATCCGTGCCTATGAAGACATCATCGACAGCAGCGTGAGCCGGTACATCACCGCAATTGCCCATCCGTTTGAAGCAGTGGGCTGCCCGTACGATTACAATATTTTAATACATATAATCTCCGACGACTGCTTCAAAAGGCTGTTTGATCGAACTGCCGAAAGGGGGATCGCCATTGAAATCAACGTAGATTCCATGCGCAATAAATCAGAAGCGGAAATCGAGTCCTGTTCCCAGCTACGTATGTTCAGGATTGCCCGAGAATGCGGGTGCAAATTCCTTTTCGGCAGCGACGCCCACGACAATACAGCCCACAGCTCCTACGGTCATGCAGATTTTGTAGCAAAACTGCTAAAGCTGAGCGAGGACGATATCGCGGAAATTGCCCGCTAATATTATTTACATATAGGAGACATTCTCATGAAAGAAAGACTGTACCCAGTTCCCGCGCTGCATTTGCAAATGCAGGACGCTGTGGGAACACTCATCGACAATATTATAGACAACTGGCTTGTGGGCATCCGTCAGTCCAATCCCGCCATTCTGGATATGCTGAAATATCCGGATAAAAAGCCTAGCAGGCATCTTCTTCCCTGGTCAGGAGAATTTGCCGGAAAATACGTCACCTGCTCTGGCCTGCTCTACCGTCTTACAAGAAACGAAAAACTGTATACTTATTTGAAAAGCTTTATTTCCGAACTGGTCTCCTGCCAGAAGGAAAACGGATATATGGGCTGCTGGCCCACAGACTGCCAGCTCTCCGGCCGCTCCGCTCGCAAAAAAATCGGGGAGGAAGAGCCCTACAATACCTGGGACGGCTGGGCACATTACCATATCATGTACGGCCTGCTGCTATGGCACAAGGAAACGGGAGACCCAGCTGCCTGGGATTGTATCATCAAAATTGCAGATTTGTTCTGCGAAACCTTTTATAATCCCCAAACCGGCAGCCGCCGGCTGTACGATATGGGAGAAACGGAAATGAACTACGCCCCCGGTCATGTGTTTGCTCTATTGTACCGAGAAACGGGAGAACAAAAATACCTCCGTTTCGCACTGGAGGTATTGCAGGATTTTGCTGCCCCCGGCTGTGGGGATTATTACCGCCTGTCCCTGGCCGGACAGGAATATTACAAAACTCCCAAGCCCAGGTGGGAAAGCCTGCATTCCATTGAGCTTCTGGCCCAGCTGTACTATTGTACCGGCGAAGACAACTATCGCAAAGCATTTACCCAAATCTGGCGCAGCATCACCAAAACAGACGTGCACAATACCGGCGGCTTTTCCACCGGAGAGCAGTCCATCGGCAACCCTTACGAAAATGGCGCCATCGAAACCTGCTGCACTGTAGCCTATATGGCGCTGACGGCAGATATGCTGCAGCTGACAGGAGACAGTATGGCAGCAGACGTACTGGAGCTTTCTACATACAACGCGGGACTTGGCAGCTTTTCCTCTACAGGAAGGTGGTCCACCTATAATACCCCTATGGAAGGGGATAAAAAGGCAAACTACTGGGAAATCGGCTTTCAGTGTCGGCCGGGCAGTCCCGATTTGAATTGCTGCTCCGTCAATGCACCGCGGATGTTTGGAGAACTATCCCGCTGGGCATATATGACAGACGGAGATGCACTCTATGTAAATTATTACGGTCAAAGCAAGGGAGAATTAGAAATTAGAGGAAGAAAAGTCCACATTTGTCAAGACACGGACTACCCCTACGATGGACGTGTGCAGCTGCAAATATCGGGACTTACCGGATCACAGTATAAAATTTATTTTCGCATTCCTTTTTGGTCGAGGAGAACCAAAATACAAATAAATGGTCGCCCCATTGACCGGGAGATATGCCCAGGGTATTTCTCTATCGACCGGGAATGGGCAGACGAAGATGCTGTAACCATTGATTTTGATATGTCCCTGCGCTTTGCTCCGGGAGCGGGCGCATACAAAGAAAAATGCTCCCTATACCGTGGACCGCTACTGCTGGCATATGACAGTTTTTATTGTCCAGAGCAGGAAGACAGCATACCGCCGCAGATTTCTCCTCAAGTACTGCGGTTCATAAAAACAGAACCCGCCTATTTATGCGGCAGGCTGTTTTACTTTGAAAACGACGGCGTACCGTTGATTCTGTGCGATATGCAGGCAGCCGGAGCCAGCGGCACCCCCTATACCACATGGCTGCCCGCAGCCAGCATTCGTCAAAGGATACCGGCGCCGGACAACATCACCCGCAGCTATACACAGTCCGAAATATGATAGTACTACCTTGCAGAGAAATATTTAATCAATGAAAAAATCAGATGTGGAAATTGCTGTGGCTATGCCGTAGCAAAGAGATTGTAGCAGAACAATCCCTCACCCGCTTCGCGGGAGCTCCCTTTACACAAGGGAGCCTTTTATTTTGATGCTAACGCAGACATGCTCCGGAGATGCTGCGCGTCTCCCCACAAGGGGGCCTTTTTTATTTTGCTGTCTTTTATTATTTATTGAAGTCTCCCCCTTAGCGGCTCTGCAAGAGACGCCCACATGGGGCCTAGAAGAATATATAAGATAATGTTGCCTTGCTTCCCCGGAAATGCGCACGTAGCATCTCCTCACAAGGGGAACTTATTTTAACTTCTTTGCCTCCCCTGTGTAAGGGGAGGTGCCGCTTTAGCGGCGGAGGGGTTGTAATAAAAAGAACAATCCCTCCGTCTTCGCATGCGCGAAGCCAGCCCCTTTACACTAGGGGCCTTTCTCTTTTTACCTTCCCCGTGCAAGGGGTGGCACCACCCCATTTCCCGCCTGCCGCACAACATCTCCATATCTTTCATATGATGCCTGTAGGTGGTGATCATATGAAAGATAAAATCGGAATTGTTTTTGGCGGAGGAGGAGGAAAAGGCGCCTATCAGATTGGCGTATGGCGCGCCCTGCGGGAAGCCGGCATTGACTCCAAAATAGACGCAGTAGCCGGCACGTCCATCGGTGCGCTAAACGGCGCCATGTTTTGTATGGGGGATCTGGCAAAAGCAGAAAAGGTTTGGGCCTCCATCAGCCCAGCGCAAGTGCTTACAAAGCAGGATATTTACGGTCGCTGTGAAGCTCTGCTGCATTATGAAAGGGGCACCTGCGCAGACGGTTGGTTTTCCAATGCCGGATTGAAGGAACTGATTGACAACAATGTGGAACCTCGTGTTTTGAAAAACGGAACGCGGGATTTTTACGTAACTGCCGCAAAACTAAAAAAATGCCCTTTATTTTATAATTATGTAAAAAAACATTCAGAAGACAATCTCTTTACACGAATAGCCTCACTGCTGGCCATTAAGTTCTTCAAATACCAAACGACACCGGTTTATTTTGATATTCGCAAGCAAAAAACTTCTCTGATTCCGGATATTCTGCTTGCATCGTCTGCAATCCCTCTCATTTTTCCAGACATAACCATTGAAGGAGCAGAATACATAGACGGCGGTATTGAGGACAACGTACCCATTACGCCACTGTACGAAAGAGGTGTCCGCAAGCTCATCGTTGTCACTATGGAAGAGCGGGATAAAACTTGTACGAAATGCTTCCCGGATGCACAGACGGTGCACATCAATTTAGAGGAAAGCGCCATACAAAGCTTTACAGGAACATTGGATTTTTCCCCAGAAAATGCAAGAAAGCGAATGGAACAGGGTTATCTGGACGGCAAGGAACATATTGCGCAAATCAAAGAAATCCTTTGACTTGGGCTTTATCATACAATAATAAGGCCCCCATGTGAGCGTCTCTTGCAGAGCCGCTAAGGGGGCTGGCTCCGCGTATGCGGAGTCTGGGGGATTGTTCACTTATGGCTTAAAGAACAACCCCTCCGTCAGCTGCGCTGACACCTCCCCTTACACAGGGGAGGCTAAAGAAATTGGAATAAGGTCCCCTTGTGGGGAACTGCGTAGCAACTCCCGCACAGGGGAGGCTTATAGATGTACTGCCTCCCCTGGAAGGGGAGGCAGTTACCGACAAATGCCCCGTTTTAGGCATTTGCAAAATTGTTTTTCTCTTTTTATCAAACAATTTTCATCCATTCCAGCGCAGCCTTCACCCAGCCGCCCACATGGGGATCTCCCCTATCAGGATTTCCTTGCGCCGTCTCTTCCGTCACCACGGACATGCCATGCGGCCCCTTTGGATAAATATGCAGTTCCACAGGAACTTCATGATTGATCAACGCCTGTGCATACAGCATGGAATTTTGAATAGCTACACAATCGTCGTTCTGTGTCTGCCAGAGAAATGCCGGAACCGTATTCTCTCCTACCTGCAATTCCAAAGAACACTCCTGTCTCCACATTTGAGCATCCGGACCGTTTCCGGTTATCATCTCCCGGGAGTATTCATGGGCATACTCTCCCATGCTAATGACCGGATAGGACAAAATTACCCCTCTGGGCTTATTTTTGCCGTCCGGCATGTCTGGCGATGCTTTTGCATACTCCCTGTCCCACAAAGTACCGATGGCACCTGCCAGGTGGCCGCCTGCGGAAAACCCGCACACAAAAATCCGTTCGGGATCGATATTATATTTTTCCGCATTGTCCCGAATATGACAGATTGCCAGAGACACATCTACCAGCGGACGGGGGTATTTCGCATACTCCCCAATGGAATAATACAGCACAAACGCATTGCACCCTGCAGCAAGAAACGTCTTTGCCGCAGGTTCCGCCTCCCGCTCCGCGAGAAACCCGTACCCGCCACCGGGAAGGACCAGCACTGCATCCCGCGGCTGTACGCACATATCCCCCGCATAGTTGGAAATGTACGTACAGAGGCGCACATTTTCGTCTCCCTCCCGGAGATAAATCGTATCACAATTCATTGTTTTCGTCCTTTCCGCCGTTTATCAAACATCCAAATATCCCAGCTTATACAAAAGTTCCGCCGACAACAACGCACCGCCTGCAGCGCCCCGGAGAGTATTGTGGGAAAGCCCGACAAACTTCCAGTCAAAAATCGTATCTTCCCGCAGTCTGCCTGCACTGACGCCCATCCCGCCGCAAATGTCTCTGTCCAGGCGGGTCTGCGGCCGGTTGTTCTCTTCAAAATATGTAATAAACTGCTCCGGCGCATGGGGCAGACCCAGCGTTTGCGGCAAGCCCTTGAACGCCTTCCACTCCGCAAGGATCTGCTCCTTTGTAGGCTTATTTTCAAAATTGACAAACACCGTTGCCAGATGGCCGTCCAGTACCGGCACACGGATGCACTGGCTGGTGATGACCGTATCCTCCGCCGGCACAATCACACCGTCCCTGTATTCTCCCCAGATGCGCAGAGGCTCCCGCTCACTTTTTTCCTCTTCGCCGCCAATATAAGGGATCACATTGTCTACCATTTCCGGCATTTCCTTAAATGTTTTGCCGGCGCCGCTGATGGCCTGATATGTGCTGACTACCACCTGCTGCAGACCGAACTTGCGCAGGGGCGTGAGCATGGGCACATAGCTTTGGATGGAGCAGTTGGGCTTCACCGCAATAAAACCCCGTTTTGTTCCCAGCCGCTTTCTCTGGTCGGCGATAACGGCCGCATGCGCATCGTTGATTTCCGGAATCAGCATCGGTACGTCCGGCGTCCACCGGTTGGCGCTATTGTTGGAGATCACCGGCAGCTCCGCCTTCGCATACGCCTCTTCCAGTGCAATCACTGCGTCCTTTTTCATATCCACAGCACAGAAGATAAAATCTACTTTTTCCTTCATCGCCGCAATGTCGGCGGCGTCCATCACTACCATATTCCGGGCATATTCCGGAATCTCACAGGACAGCTTCCATCTTCCCTCTACGGCGTCGGTATATTTTGCACCTGCGCTGCGGGCACTCGCAGCAAGAGCTGTCACTTCAAAATAGGGATGATTCTCCAGCAGCGTGATAAAGCGCTGTCCCACCATCCCCGTTGCTCCAACAATTCCTGCTCTGATTCTATCGGCCACCTTTTGTCACCATTCCGGGCTGCGCCCGGCCCTTTTCTGGAAATATCGTTTTATATTTATGATATGTTATCATATGTTGTTCCGTTTGTCAATTCTGCGGCACCGCAAATGTACAATTTGCCATCTTGACCTGTCCGAAAAAATATGTTAGTATATAAATGTAGAATAATCCTATGCGAAAGGATGAATCCCATGCGCCTCAAATCTTTTCTGGCGATAGTGCTCAGCATATCAATGCTTCATGCAATTTCCATGGCCGGCCACATTTTTGCCGCCGACTGTGTACATACCTACGAACAGACAATCCTTCCCGCCACTTGCATCACAAAGGAGCAAATACAGTATACCTGCACGCAGTGCGGCGACTCTTACACAGTATACGCAGATGCGCCTGTCCTTCCCGATTCCTGCTATGTTTTATTGGAAAGCGCAAAAAGCGAAGGACAGCTGACGGTGACCGCAGTCCTGGAAAACAACCCTGGAATATATTCCATGAAGATGGTTTTTCAATATAACCCGGCCGCCCTTGCTCTTGCCTCATGTGCCAATGGAGACGTTTGGACGGACAGTGAGTACTGGGAGCCTACCATTACGGAAAAATCGGTCTCCTATATTGCAGAAAACACAGAAATGGATAACAACCCCAATAACGGGCTTGTATGCACGCTGGTATTTGATATTTTGGATGACAGCGCAGGCTACGATTTTACCGTTAAATTGGACAAACGCCCATTTATCAATTGGGACAACGAGCTTATTGACGTAGAAATTTTAAATATCGTAGGAAAAAGTGAATACGGAGACCACAGCTATGAAGAACACACTGTAGCTCCCACTTGTATCGAAGACGGATATACGGAAATGGTGTGTGTTTACTGTGAGAATGTACTGGAACACACCACATTACCTGCCACAGGCCACAAATGGACCCTGCAGGAAGAAATTGTAAGTCCTACATTCGAGAGCGAGGGGCTCGGTCTGTATGCATGCGACAGTTGCGATGAGACAAAGGAAGAAGTACTCCCTATATTGGAGCATTGGAGAAAAGCGGATCTGAACAACGACGGAATGCTTACGATGGAAGATGTAGTCTATATGCGTTTTGTCATTTCCTCTCTCTCCCGGATCCCCCTGCAGCTATATGACGCAGCCGATTTAGATAACGACGGCATAGTCAACATGATAGATTATAGATACATTGTGCAAATTGCCGCCGGCAACGCGCCACTGCCTCCCGGGTGGGAATAAAGTCGTATAAAAAGGGCCTTTGCTGAGGTCCTTTTTATATACAACATATTGTGTATTATTTTTTTTGATTTTTAGAAGTAAGCTGTACCCGCCTGGCATTATTGCTGAATTTTACACGGGAGTTTTGTCCATAATGCCGATATTTTAATATTTCGCTGAATTTCCTTGACAGGCCACAAGATATAGTGCTATAATAAGGGCCCACGGATCAATAACACAGTCTGTTGACATATATTATCTAAAGGAGTTGCATTATGTATCAAGTACAAAAGAGAGACGGAAAAATCACAGATTTTGACCTGTCAAAGATCAGCGGCGCCATCACAATGGCATTCGAAGCACAGGAAAAGGACTTTGTTCCTTCTATTATTGACTTTCTGGCCCTTAAAGTTACTGCAAACTTTGAACCGAAAATCAAAGACGGTTTGATTGCCGTGGAAGATATTCAGGATAGTGTAGAGTCCGTATTGGTACAGGCCGGTTACGACGATGTGGCCAAAGCATACATTCTGTACCGCCGCCAGCGGGAAAAGCTGCGCAACATCAAATCCACACTGCTGGACTACAAAGAAATTGTTGACAATTACGTGAAACTCAACGACTGGAGAGTGAAGGAAAATTCTACCGTCACCTATTCGGTAGGCGGGCTGATTCTGTCCAACTCCGGCGCCATCACCGCCAACTACTGGCTGTCTGAGATTTACGATGACGAAATCTCCTCTGCCCACAGAAACGCAGATATCCATCTGCATGACCTTTCCATGCTTACCGGCTACTGCGCAGGATGGTCTCTGCGGCAGTTGATTAAGGAAGGACTCGGCGGCGTGCCCGGTAAGATCACCAGCTCTCCCGCCAGCCACCTGGCAACGCTGTGTAACCAGATGGTCAACTTCCTGGGAATTATGCAGAATGAATGGGCCGGCGCCCAGGCGTTTTCTTCCTTTGACACCTATCTGGCCCCCTTTGTCAAGGTGGATAACCTGTCCTACGATCAGGTAAAAAAATGTATTGAAAGCTTTATTTACGGCGTAAATACACCTTCCAGATGGGGAACTCAGGCGCCCTTCTCCAATATCACCCTGGACTGGACCGTTCCTGCAGACCTTGCAGAACAAAACTGCATCATCGGCGGCAAGGAAGTGGACTTCAAATACAAAGACTGCAAAAAAGAAATGGATATGGTCAACCGTGCCTTCATCGAAATCATGATTGAAGGCGATGCAAACGGCCGCGGCTTCCAGTATCCGATTCCCACCTACTCCATCACCAAGGACTTTGACTGGTCTGAGACGGAAAACAATAAGCTGCTGTTCGAGATGACTGCAAAATACGGCACCCCATATTTCTCCAATTATATCAACTCCGATATGGAGCCCAGCGACGTGCGGTCCATGTGCTGCCGTCTGCGTCTGGATCTGCGGGAGCTGCGCAAAAAATCCGGCGGTTTCTTCGGAAGCGGCGAATCCACCGGCTCTATAGGCGTCGTCACCATCAACATGCCCCGCATTGCATACCTTTCCGACAGTCCGGAGGACTTTTACCGAAGACTGGACCATATTATGGACATCTCCGCACGCAGCCTGAAAATCAAGCGTACTGTTGTCACCAAGCTGATGAATGAAGGACTGTACCCCTATACCAAACGGTATCTGGGCACCTTTGACAACCACTTCTCCACCATCGGCCTGGTAGGCATGAACGAGGCCGGCCTCAATGCAAAATGGCTGCGGAAGGATATGACCCATCCAGAAACTCTCCAGTTCACCAAAGAAGTGCTGGATCATATGCGGGAACGGCTCTCCGATTACCAGGAAATGTACGGCGATCTTTACAATCTGGAGGCAACGCCGGCCGAATCCACCAGCTATCGTCTGGCAAAGCATGACAAAAAACGGTATCCGGACATCATTACCGCACACGAAGGTGCAACGCCCTACTATACCAACTCATCCCACCTGCCCGTAGGTTATACCGATGACGTTTTCTCTGCACTGGAGCTTCAGGACGACCTCCAGACCCGGTATACCTCCGGCACCGTGTTCCATGCCTTCCTCGGCGAAAAGCTGCCTGACTGGAAGTCTGCCGCAAATCTGGTGCGTAAAATCGCAGAAAACTTCACATTGCCTTATTATACCCTGTCCCCCACCTACTCCGTCTGCAAGGACCACGGCTACATCGCCGGCGAGCAGTTCACCTGCCCCACCTGCGGTGCGAAAACGGAAGTATACTCCCGGATTACCGGCTACTATCGTCCTGTTCTCAACTGGAACGATGGTAAAACCCAGGAGTACAAAGACCGTGTTGTCTATAACATCGATACCTCTGTAGTAAGACGCAGTAAGCTGTTGAAAGATACCGCAGAGGAGCAAGCAGACGCTCCTGTGGAAGAAGATGCAATTCTTCTGTTTGCGACAAAGACGTGTCCAAAATGCAAGGTCGCCCAATCTCTGCTGGACAAAGCGGGCATTCAGTACACAAAGCTTTATGTAGAAGACGAAGAGGAGCTTGCGAAGAAACTGGGACTGCGGCAGGCGCCCACGCTGGTGGTTGGTGAGCAGCAGTTCACAGATGTGGCCGGTGTCAAAGCGTTTTTAGACAAAGCCGCAAAAGTCACTGCCTAATAAATACAGGAGAAAAGCCCTTTTATGTATGATATCATAATTGTAGGCGCAGGACCCGCCGGACTTACAGCAGCGCTGTATGC